>NZ_JBEXNT010000115.1:0-31632 GCF_040611255.1 Kitasatospora sp. NPDC002965
CCGCCGCGGTGCCCGCACCGCCGCCGGGGGCCCCGGTGCCGCCCGGGGTGCCGGCGGTCGGCCCCGGCTACTTCGCCGCGCTCAGCTACCGGGGCCCGGACGGCTCGGAGCAGAAGCTGCTGCACCGCAGCGAGCCCGGCACCCCGCACCCCGAGTGGAAGATCCTCCAGGACCTCCGCCGGCTGAACGTGCCGCCGGAGCAGGTGCTGGAGCTCTACACCGAGCTGGAGGCGTGCGACCTGCCCGGCGGGTACTGCAACCGGATGATCGCGGCCTCCTGGCCGAACGTCCGGCTCACCCACACCGCCGACTACGGCCGTGACCACCACTCCCGGCAGGCCGGGATGGCCCAGCTGCTGGACCACCTGGACGAGCTGCACCAGCTGGCCTCCGGTCCGCAGCGGGTCCGGCCGTTCCGGGTGCCGCTGCCCGCCCCGGGCACCGTCCCGGTGCTGCCGCCGCTCCCGCCGCAGCAGCTCGGACAGGAACTCGGCCAGGCCTTCGGTCCGAACGTGTTCCACTTCGAGCAGCGCGCGGTGGCCCGCCAGGGCGTCCCCGAGCCGGTGGCGCAGACCCTGATGTGGGCGGGCCTGCCGCGAGAGTTCGGTCCGTTCTTCTGGGCGCAGGCCCAGGAGGGCCGCCCGATCCCGACGCTCTCCGAGCTGGCCGCCGAACGCGGCCTGCCGGGCGGCCCCGACTTCGGCGGCTACCTGGTGCTCGGCAACGACTACGGCCGCCAGCTCTGTGTGCAATACGGCACAGCGCACGTGGTCGCGGTGGATCTCGAAGGAACCGGGGAGCCGCCCCGATTCGTCAACACGGGTGTACCGGAGTTCGTCCGCTCGATGGCCCTGCTGGGCCGGATGTGGCGGCTGCGGTACGGGCTGACCCCGGATCAGGCCGGTCGCTGGACCACCGACTTCCAGGCTCAGCTCGCCGCGATCGACCCGGCTGCGCTCCAGTCCGCGGACACCTGGTGGGCCGTGCTGCTGGAGCAGTTCTGGGACGGCCTGCTCTAGCGGGCCGTCGCGGATCCGTGCAGATGGAGGGGTCGTTCCGGTGTTCGGAACGACCCCTTCGGCGTGCTGGTGCGGCTCTGCTTCGTTGGGGTTTCGCCACGATCTGCGCAAAATAGGTCAAGAGGATGGTCGCAACCGGCCACCCTCGGTACGTTTCGATCCGTTCGATGCCTGATTCCTGACCGGATCTCCCGACCCGGTTCCGGAACAGGCCGATCCGTCCGATCATGGGCTCCGCAGCCCGCGACACGAGGGGAAGAGCCCATGAGCGACGCCGTCCCCCAGTACGGCTTCACCGTTGCCCGGCGCGGTTACGCGCCCGAGCAGGTCGACCGCGCCCTGACCGCACTCACCGCCCGGCGAGACGAGTCGTGGGAACGGCTGAGCGTGCTCGGGGCCGGGATCCGGGAGATGGAACGCCGCCTGGCCGAGATCCAGCAGGCCGCCGCCGACGCCCCGGAGCCGGACTACCAGGTGCTCAGCGACCAGGCCGCCGGTCTGGCCAGGACCGCCGAGAACGAGGCCCTGGCCGTCCGCGAGAAGGCCGAGCGCCACGCCGAGGACCTCCGCGACGAGGTCTACGAGGCCGGCCAGGTGCTCGACCGCGCCGCCAAGGAGTACGCCACCACCACCCGGACCGACGCCGACGGGGCCGCCCGGCGCACCGACGAGCGCACCCGGGCCGAGGCCGAGGCGATCCGGGCCGACACCGACCGCGAGGTCCGGTCCGTCCGCGACTCCGCCACCGCCCATGCGGCCAAGGTCCGGGTCGCGGCGGCGGAGGCCTCCGAGCGGGCCGAGGCCAAGCTGGCCGAGCTGCGCCGCAAGGCCGACGAGACGTTCGCCGAGGCCCAGGCCAAGGCCGACACCGAGGACGCGGCCGTCTCGGCCACCGCCGAGCGGCGGCTCAAGGAGGCCGAGCAGCACCGGGAGACCGTGCTCGGCCAGATCAAGCAGGCCGACGCCGAGGCCCAGGCCCGGGCGGACCAGCTGATCGAGCAGGCCCGGCGCGAGGCCGAGCGGATCAACGCGGCGAGCGAGCGCGAGCAGCGCGAGTTCGCGACCAGGCTGGAGACGGTGCAGCAGCACCTCGACCACATCAAGGGGACCCTGGCCTCGCTCACCGGCGCGGCGGTCGGGGCGATCGAGCCCGGGGCCAGGGCCCTGGCGGGTGCGGCCCTGTCCGCGGGCGTCCGGGCGGACGGCGGTGCCGACGACGGCCGCTTCGGCGCTCCGGCCGACGGCGCGGCCGTCGTCCTGGCGGACGCCCCCTCGGACGTCCCCGCGGACGCCCCGGTGGTGGACCCGGACGCGGACACCGGTGAGATCCCGCTGCCGGTCGCCAACCTGCGCAAGGACGACGCCCCGGTGGTCCCGGCGGCGTCGACCGAGCCCGTCCCCGCGCCCGTCCCCGCGCCCGTCCCCGGCACGGCGCCGGCCGTCGGTGAGGCGACGGCGGTGCTCCGGGTCACCCCGGGACCGGTGGACGCGCCGGTGGCCACCGGTCCGGTGCCTCCCCGGCCGGCCTCGCCCCCGGAGGCGTCGGCGGTCGAGGACGCGGTGGCGGGCGCCGGGCAGCCGGTCGAGGACGAGACCCGGATCATCCCCAAGATCGTGATCGTCGACGACGGCAGCGGCTACGCCACGCCCAACACCGTCTCCTACCGTCGCCGCTGACTCTGGTGCGACACCGGTCGGGGGAGGCTTCCCCGGGGCCCCGGCCCCGCCCCGGCCCCGGCCCCGGCTTCGGCCCCGGCCCCGACGGACCGCAGGCCCCGAGCGCCCCACCGGGCACCGGGGCCTGCGGTCCGTCGGCCCGTACGCGATCGGGGCTCCCCGCCGAGCCGCGGACGACCGTGCGCAGGGCGGTGCCCGCCGCGACGGGTCGGAGTCAGAGCACCTCGACCGTGGCGCCGGTCAGCCGGCGCCGGCAGTCCAGGACGTACCGGGCGTGCGTGGCGACCGCCTCGTAGTCGAACTCGTCGTGGTCGGCGAGCAGGACCACCGCGTCCGCCGCCGCCAGCTCCTCCGGGCTCGCCTCCACCCGGTGGACGGCGGCGAACGGGTCGCCGTGCCGGTCGTGCTCGGCCGCGCGCTGGCCGGGGATCACCGGCTCGGGCACGTGCACCCCGACCACCACGTGAGGGTCGGCGGCGCGGACCTCGGCGCCCATCCGGACCAGCAGCTCGGCGACCCTGGCGGCCGGGGTCTCCCGGGCGTCGCCGGTGTTCTTCTTGTAGGCGAGCCCGAGCAACAGCACCCGCGAGCCCTTGACGGAACGCTGCCGCTCGTTGAGCGCCTCGGCGAGCCGCCGGACCACGTAGTCGGGCATGTGGCTGTTGACGTCGTTGGCCAGCTCGACGAACCGGAACGACTGGCCGAGCGCCCGTTCCACCCGCCAGGACAGGTAGGACGGGTCGATCGGCAGGCAGTGTCCGCCCACGCCGGGCCCGGGAGTGAAGCGCAGGTAGCCGAACGGCTTGGTGGAGGCCGCGTCGATGGCCTCCCAGACGTCGATCCCGAGGTCGTGCGCGAACATCGCCAGCTCGTTGACGAGCGCGATGTTCACGTGCCGGAAGGTGTTCTCCAGCAGCTTGGTCAGTTCGGCCTCCTTGCACGAGGAGACCGGCACCGTCCGGTCGACCAGCTCGCCGTAGAAGCCCTCGACCGCGGCCAGCGCCGCCGGGTCGATCCCGGAGACCACCTTCGGGGTGTTCTCCAGCCGCCAGGTCGGGTTGCCCGGGTCGATCCGCTCGGGGCTGTAGCCGAGGTGGAAGTCCCGGCCCGCGGTCAGCCCGGAGCCCTCCTCCAGCAGCGGCGCGAGCAGTTCCTCGGTGGTGCCCGGGTAGGTGGTCGACTCCAGGACGACGGTCGCCCCCGGCCTCAGGTGCTGGGCGAGCAGGGCGGCCGAGGCCTCGATGTAGGAGAGGTCGGGCGCGCCGTCGCGCAGCGGTGTCGGCACGGTGATCACCGCGATGTCGAAGCCCGCCACGTCGGACGGATCGGCGGAGGGCAGGTAGCTTCCGTTCTCCAGCAGCGGCCGCAGCCGCTCGGCGGGGATGTCCTCGACGTACGACTCGCCGACGGCCAGCCGCTTGATCCGGCGCTCGTCCACGTCGTAGCCGACCACCCGGTGCCCGACCTCGGCGGCGCGGACCGCCAGTGGCAGTCCCACGTAGCCCTGGCCTGCGATGACAACGCGCATGACGAAGAACCCCCTCCATCGCGACGCCCCTGGGCCCCTCCGGGCGTCCCCACACGGTCTTCACCACAGGGTAGGGAGCGGCGCCGGACCGCGTGGGTTTTCCCGGCATCGCGCCGGGAGGGGCGGAAGGTGGCCCTCCGGGGCGGATCGCGGAGCGGTCCCGCCGGGAGGAGGCGCCGCACGTCGCTCGCAACGGCCAGGAAACGGCTGGTGAACGGTTCCGGGGAGAGGACGCGGGGAGCGGCCACGGGGAACGGAGCCGGGGAGCGGACTCGCAGACGGTCGCGGCCCGCGAACCCCCGAAACACTGGAGGCCGAGACCCGTGGCGCCCTCCAGGAAAGGGCGCCACGGTTCCCGGCGCTTGGGCGGGCGCCCCCACCCAGGGTCGCCCGGCCTCGCACTCCCGACCCCCATCGGGTGTGCGACCGTGCCTTCCGCAGCCATCCCCCACGGTTGGGTGCGGCGGGCACATTCACCATGGTGCGCGATCTCCATGGACGGGCAGTGACAGGAGTATGTCCAGTTCGTGGCAGATCGCGACGGCGAGGGAACAATGCGGCGAAACAGCCGGAGCGGCAGCGTGCGGCCGGTGGTTCGTCCGCGCCCGGCCGCCGGGCGGGCCCCGTTCCGGATCCGGACCGTGGACGCCCCCGTCGGCGCCCCCGGCTCCGTCCGGACGCCGTCGGGACGGCGTCGGGACGGCGTTCGGTGAGGGCCGGTCGCGACCCCCGGCCGTGCGCCGCGTGCGCGTCTGCCTCGCGGCGTAGTCTGGAGACCCCCGGCCGCTCGGCGCGCCGGGCCGTTCGCGTTGCCCGGGCGGGCCTTCGAGGCCCCGGGGCAGCACCAGCCACGGGACGAAGAAGAGACTCCAGATGAGCCTGACCGGACTGCTCGATGTCGTCGCGCGGGACGCGGCGCTCGCCGAGGCGATCGAGGCCGCGACCGCCACCGGCACCGCGGCCGGAGGCCGCCGCCACCTCGACCTGGTCGGGCCGCCCGCCGCCCGGCCGTTCGCGATCGCCGCGCTGGCCCGCGCGCTCGCCGGGCAGGCCGCGGGGGAGCGGGGCCGCCCGGTGCTGGCCGTCACCGCCACCGGCCGGGAGGCCGAGGACCTCGCCGCCTCGCTGCGTTCGCTGCTGCCGCCGGACGCGGTCGCCGAGTACCCCGCCTGGGAGACGCTGCCGCACGAGCGGCTCTCGCCCCGTTCGGACACCGTGGGCCGCCGGCTGGCGGTGCTCCGCCGGATCGTGCACCCCCGCGCGGACGACCCGGCGGCCGGTCCGGTGCAGGTGATCGTGGCGCCGGTCCGTTCGGTGCTCCAGCCCCAGGTGAAGGGGCTGGCCGAACTGGAGCCGGTGGCCGTCCTGCGGGGCGAGTCGCACGACCTGGAGGAGGTGGCCCGCAAGCTCGCCGGCGCCGCCTACTCCCGGGTCGAACTGGTCGAGAAGCGCGGCGAGTTCGCGGTGCGCGGCGGCATCCTGGACGTCTTCCCGCCGACCGAGGAGCACCCGCTGCGGGTGGAGTTCTGGGGCGATGACGTCGAGGAGGTCCGCTACTTCAAGGTGGCCGACCAGCGGTCGCTGGAGATCGCCGAGCACGGCCTCTGGGCGCCGCCCTGCCGCGAGCTGCTGCTGACCGACGAGGTCCGGGCCCGGGCCGCCGCGCTGGCGGCCGACCACCCCGGGCTGGCCGAGATCCTGGACAAGATCGCCGAGGGCATCGCGGTCGAGGGCATGGAGTCGCTGGCGCCCGTCCTGGTGGACGACATGGAGCTGCTGCTGGACGTGCTGCCGCTCGGCTCGGTCGCGGTGGTCTGCGACCCGGAGCGGGTCCGCACCCGGGCCGCCGACCTGGTGGCGACCAGCCAGGAGTTCCTGCACGCCTCCTGGGTGGCGGCCGCGGCCGGCGGGGACCGGCCGATCGACCTGGAGGCGATCGACGTCTCGGCCGCCTCGCTGCGCTCACTCGCCGAGGTGCGCGAGCACGCCGCCGAGATCGGGCTGCCCTGGTGGTCGGTCAGCCCGTTCGCCACCAGCGAGTCCTCGGTGCACGAGGTGCTGGAGTTCGACGCCAACACCCTGACGCTGGGCATGCACGCGGTCGAGGCGTACCGGGGCGACACCGCCCGGGCGATCGCCGACGCCAAGGAGCGGCTGGCCGCCGACTGGCGGGTCGTCATGGTGACGGAGGGGCACGGACCGGCGAGCCGCCTCGCCGAGGTGCTCGGCAACGAGGGCATCCCGGCCCGGCTGGTCGCCGACCTCGCGGAGGCGCCGACCCGGGACGTGGTCTACGTCGCCTGCGGCTCGATCGAGCACGGTTTCGTCGACGAGACGCTCAAGCTGACCGTGATCACCGAGACCGACCTGTCCGGCCAGAAGTCCTCGACCAAGGACATGCGGCGGATGCCGTCCCGGCGCCGGAACGCGATCGACCCGCTGGCGCTGGCCGCCGGCGACTACGTCGTCCACGAGGCGCACGGCGTCGGCCGGTACGTCGAGATGGTGCAGCGCACCGTGCAGGGCGCGACCCGCGAGTACCTGGTGCTGGAGTACGCGCCGGCCAAGCGGGGCCACCCCGGCGACCGGCTCTTCGTGCCCACCGACCAGCTGGACCAGGTCACCAAGTACGTCGGCGGCGAGGCCCCGACGCTGCACCGGCTCGGCGGCGCGGACTGGGCGAAGACCAAGCAGCGCGCCAAGAAGGCGGTCAAGGAGATCGCCGCGGACCTGATCAAGCTGTACTCGGCCCGGATGGCCGCGCCCGGCCACACCTTCGGGCCGGACACCCCCTGGCAGCGCGAGCTGGAGGACGCCTTCCCGTACGCGGAGACGCCCGACCAGCTGACCACCATCGCCGAGGTCAAGGCGGACATGGAGAAGTCCGTCCCGATGGACCGGCTGATCTGCGGGGACGTCGGCTACGGCAAGACGGAGATCGCGGTGCGGGCCGCCTTCAAGGCGGTGCAGGACGGCAAGCAGGTGGCGGTGCTGGTGCCGACCACGCTGCTGGTGCAGCAGCACTTCTCGACCTTCGCGGAGCGGTACGCCAACTTCCCGGTCACGGTGAAGGCGCTGTCCCGCTTCCAGAGCGACTCCGAGGCGAAGGCCGTGCTGGAGGGCCTGTTCGAGGGGTCGGTGGACGTGGTCATCGGGACCCACCGGCTGTTCTCCTCGGAGACCCGCTTCAAGGACCTCGGACTGGTCATCGTCGACGAGGAGCAGCGGTTCGGCGTCGAGCACAAGGAGCAGCTGAAGAAGCTGCGGGCCAACGTGGACGTGCTGACGATGTCCGCCACCCCGATCCCGCGAACCCTGGAGATGGCCGTCACCGGGATCCGCGAGATGTCCACCATCACCACCCCGCCGGAGGAACGGCACCCGGTGCTGACGTTCGTCGGCCCGTACGACGAGAAGCAGATCTCGGCCGCCATCCGGCGTGAACTCCTGCGCGAGGGCCAGGTGTTCTACATCCACAACCGGGTGGAGTCGATCGACAAGGCGGCGGCCCGGCTGAAGGACCTCGTGCCCGAGGCGCGGGTCGCCACCGCGCACGGGCAGATGGGGGAGACCCAGCTGGAGAAGGTGGTCGTCGACTTCTGGGAGAAGGAGTTCGACGTCCTGGTGTCGACCACGATCGTGGAGTCGGGCATCGACATCTCCAACGCCAACACCCTGATCGTCGAGCGCGGCGACACCTTCGGCCTCTCCCAGCTGCACCAGCTGCGCGGCCGGGTGGGCCGTGGGCGGGAGCGCGGGTACGCGTACATGCTGTACCCGCCGGAGAAGCCGCTGACCGAGACCGCCCACGAGCGGTTGGCGACCATCGCCCAGCACACCGAGATGGGTGCGGGCATGTACGTCGCGATGAAGGACCTGGAGATCCGCGGGGCGGGCAACCTGCTCGGCGGTGAGCAGTCCGGGCACATCGCGGGTGTCGGCTTCGACCTCTACATGCGGATGGTCGGCGAGGCGGTGGCCGAG
Organism: Kitasatospora sp. NPDC002965; assembly: GCF_040611255.1. Classification (NCBI taxonomy): domain Bacteria; kingdom Bacillati; phylum Actinomycetota; class Actinomycetes; order Kitasatosporales; family Streptomycetaceae; genus Kitasatospora; species Kitasatospora sp. NPDC002965. The sequence continues at coordinate 8,209 of NZ_JBEXNT010000115.1, forward strand.
TTCCGGGAGTCGCTGACCAACGGCGGCGAGCCGGAGGAGGAGCCGCTGGAGGTGAAGATCGAGCTTCCGGTCGACGCCCACGTGCCGCACGACTACGCGCCCGGCGAGCGCCTGCGGCTCCAGGCGTACCGCTCGATCGCGGCGGTCAACTCGGAGGAGGACATCACGCAGGTCCGGGACGAGCTGGTCGACCGGTACGGCAAGCTGCCCGACGCGGTGGAGAACCTGCTGATGGTGGCGGCGCTGCGGCTGTACGCCCGGCGTTGCGGGATCTCGGACATCACGTTGCAGGGCTCCAACGTGCGGTTCGGTCCGGTGGAGCTGAGGGAGTCGCAGCAGCTGCGGCTGAACCGGCTCTACCCGCGGAGCCAGGTGAAGGCGTCCACCCGGCTGCTGCTGGTGCCGCGGCCGGCCACGGGCCGGATCGGCGGCAAGCCGCTGGTCGGGCGGGAGCTGCTGGCGTGGTGCCGGGAGTTCCTGTCGGCGATGTTCGACGACCTGGCGGGGGCGAAGAAGCAGTAGCCGGGGCCGGGGATCCCCGGTGGGCGGCGGTCTCGGGCGGTGACGCCCGGGGCCGCCGTTCGCGTTCGCGTTCGCGCCGTGCCCGCCGTTCGCGCCGTTCGCGTTCGCGCCGTTCCCGCCGGGCCCGGACCGATGCCGCCGCGGGGCTGTGCACAGGACCGTCAGCCGATCTTCCACTGGCCGACCTGCTGGGCGAAGCCGTTGTCGAGGGAGAACTGGACCTTGTCCAGCTTGGTGCCGTTCGGGACCTCGAAGACGACGAAGCCCTTGCCCGTCTCGCCGCCGGCGATGTTGGTCGGGGTCTGGAAGGACTGGCCGGCCTTGGTCTCGGCGAGCGTCGGGCCGTAGGACTGGCCCTGGGCGTCGACCACCTTGGCGCTGCTCCACGGCGCCTCGCTGTAGGCCTTCGAGCCGGTCGGCTTGATCTGGAACTGCACGGCCACGTAGTGCTTGCCGTCCTCGGCCTTGAGGTACGCGTTGGCGCTCTCGGCAGGGTCGACCACCTTCACCGCGGTGACGTCGGCGGTGTTGCCCTTGTCGAGGCTGCCCTTGAGCCCGATCGTGTCGCCGATCTTGGCGGGGGCCTTGGCCGCGTCGGGCGCCTTGGCGGCCTCTGCCGGCTTGCTCTCGGCGGCGGGCTGACCGTCGGCCGGCTTGGCCGGGGCGGAGCCGCCCTCGGCGGCCGGCGTCGCGGCGGCGGTCTGCTTGGCCTCGGTGGAGACGGAGGCGCCGCCGCCGGCGTCGCAGGCGGTCGCGGTGAGGGTGACGAGCGCGGCGCCGAGCAGCAGGGCGGCGGTGCGACGGGTGGTGGACATGAGGCTCTCCTGGTCTTCCGGTGTGCCGCCCGGTGCGGCGGTGACAGGAGAAATCACACCATGGGCTGTGAACGATGTCAACGACGATTCGTGAAACCTCTCTGTTCACGTGTGAACGGCCCGGAGGTCGGTGCTGGCTATGCTGTGTGATCACACCGGCCGGCCCGGTGCCCCGCCCAGCCCGCCCCCGCCCAGCCCGCCCCCGCGGCGTCGCAGCCCCGGCGCCGCCGTGGTCGTCGTAGCCGTAGCCGTAGCCGTAGCCGTAGCCGTAGCCGTCGCCGAAGGAGCCCCCATGCCGGACCGTCCCGAGGTGACCGCCGTCGAGATCGCCCGGCTGGCCGGGGTGGGCCGGGCCGCCGTCAGCAACTGGCGCCGCCGGCACCCCGACTTCCCGCGACCGGTCGGCGGCACCGACAGCAGCCCGGCCTTCGCCCTCGCCGAGGTCGAGACCTGGCTCCGCGCCCAGGGCAAGATCGCCGAACTGCCCCTGCTCGAACGCGTCTGGCGGCTGGTCGAGACCCTCCGCGACCCCGCCGGCCACCCCGCCGCCCCGCTGGTCCAGGCCGGCGCCGTCCTCCTGCTGCACCACCGCGAACCGGGTCGCTGGACCGCACTCGCCGCCCAGCCCGAGGCCCGGCTCGCCACCGGCCTGCCCCGCGCGCTGGCCGACACGGCCGACACCGCCCTCGGCCCCCACGGCGCCGCAGACCTCCACCTGCCCGGGCTGCTCGGCTCCACCCAGCTGGACCTCGCCCGCCTGCTCGCCGAACTCTCCGCCGCGGCCGGACCGCCCGCCGCCTTCGAGCAACTGCTCACCCGCTACGCCGAGGCCAACACCCGGCAGCTCAGCCCGACCCCGCCGGAGGCCGCCGGCCTGCTCGCCGCCGTCGCCGGTGTGCCCGCCACCGTGCTCGACCCGGCCACCGGCCTCGGCGCGCTGCTGCTCGCCCTGCCCCCGACCACCGGACGGTACGGCCAGGACGCCGACCCGGTCACCGCCGCGCTCGCCCGGCTCCGGCTCGCCCTGCACACGCCCGCCGCCGACCCCGGGCCGCTCCCGCTCGACCTGCGCGCCGGCGACGCCCTGCGCGCCGACGCCCACCCCGGCCGCACCTTCGACGCGGTGCTCTGCCAGCCCCCGTACAACGAGCGGGACTGGGGCCACGACGAGCTGCAGTTCGACCACCGGTGGCCCGGCGGTCTCGTGCCGCCGCGCGGCGAGTCCGAACTCGCCTGGGTGCTGCACTGCCTCGCCCACACCCGCCCGGGCGGCCTCGCGGCCCTCCTCCTCCCCCCGACCGTCGCGACCCGCCGGGCAGGCCGCCGGGTCCGGGCCGAACTGTTGCGCAGCGGGGCCCTGCGCGCCGTCGTCGCGCTCCCCGCCGGCGCCGCACCCCCGTACGGCGTGCCGCTGCACCTCTGGGTGCTGCGCGCTCCCCGCCCGGGGGACGACTTCCGGCAGGTGCTGCTGCTGGACGCGACCTCCGCCCCGGCCTCCCCGGCCTCCCCGGCCGACACCGCGGAGGGCGGCCGGGACAAGGTCCGCTGGCCCGACCTGCACCGGACCGTCCTGGACGCCTGGCGCGCCTTCGACCTCGCCGCCCGTGAGGGCCTGCCGCTCCCCCCGGACCGCCCCGGCGAGTACCGGACCATGGCGGCGATCGACCTGCTCGACGACGAGACCGACCTCTCGCCCACCCGCCACGTCCCGCCCGCCGCCCCGCTCGGCGGCGCGGCCGAACTGTCCCACCTCAGCGGCCGGCTGACCGAGATGCTCGACGCCCTGGGCGACCCCGGCGCGCTGCTCCCGGAGCCGACCGGCTCGGGCTTCGGGGCCGGTTCCGGGGCGGGCGCAGGCGTGGGCACCGGCGCGGTCGTCACGCTGGGGGAGCTGGTCCGGGCCGGCGTCCTGGAGGTGTACTCCTCCGGCAGCGGCGCACCCGGCCGGCCGGTCGACGCCGACCCGACCGGCACGCCGGTGCTCACCGACCAGGACCTCGCCGCCGGTACCCCGCCCGGTGCCGTTCTCGACCGGTCGGCCGCGACCGCCGACGGCCCCCCGCTGACCAGGCCCGGCGACGTCGTCGTGCCGGCCCTCGGCGGGGCCGTCGCCCGGGTCGTCGGCCCCGCGGGACCGCCGGCCGGCGCGGCCCTGGGTCGCCAGCTCCACCTGCTCCGGCCCGACCCGGACGCCCTCGACCCGCACTTCCTGGCCGGCCACCTCCGCTCCACCGCGGCCACCCGGCGGGCCGCCAGCCACGCCTCCACCACGACCCGCCTCGACATCCGGCGCGTCGAGCTGCCCCGCCTCCCGATCGCCGAACAGCGGCGCCTCGGCGAGGCGTTCGCCCGCCTCGCCGCGTTCGACACCACCCTGCAGCAGGCCGCCGCGCTCGGCCGCGTCCTCACCCAGGCCCTCACCGACGCCCTCGCCACCGGGACGGCCGCGCCGCCGCAGACCCCCTGACGGGCCGTCCGGCGGACCGGCCGCGGCAGACCGGGGCGGGTGGGAGGTCCACTGCCCGGGCTGCGGAGGCGGTCCGAGGGATCCCGGCCCGTCGGGTGGGGGCGGTACGGTGTGCGGGGTCGCTCCGTGACCCGGACGGCCGCCGTACTCACCCGCTCAGGAGCGCGCATGTCAGGGCAGTACCCCGGGCAGTTCGGCCCACCGCCCGGCGGCGCCTTCCCGGGCGGTGGGCCCGCCGGGGGCATACCGGGCGCGGTGCCCTACCCCGGGCCGCCGACCGTCATGGGCCCGGTGCCGTCCGGGCCGCGGCCCGCCGGCCCGTACGGGGTGCTCGGCCGGGTGCTTGTGGTGCTCGCCCCGCTGCTCTCGATCGGCCTGCTCGGCATGGTGCCGTCCCTGCTGCTGGCGGTCCGCCGGCGCCGGGCGTACGACATCGTCGGTGCGGTCGCCTTCGCCGGGCTCTTCCTCGCCTACATCGTCGCGATCGGGGTCGCCGGCAACGGCCCCAAGGGCAGCGCCCCCACCGCCGACACGGTCGGCATGGTGATGATGGTGCTGATGTGGTTCGTCCCGCCGGCGCACTTCCTGGTGATGGACCGGCGCGCGGTCTGGGAGGCGGGCCGCCCGCGCCCGGCGGCGCCGGGCGGTCACTACGCCCCGCAGGCCGTCACCGCCCCCTACCCGGCCCAGCCGGCGTACGGCTACCCGGCCCCCGCCGCGCCCACGGCCGCCCAGCCCTTCACCGCCCCCGCCCAGTCCTTCGGCGCCCAGTCCTTCGGCACTCCGGCGCCGTTCGGGACTCCGGCCCAGCCGTTCGGCACCCCCGCCCAGCCGTTCGCCGCCGCCGCGCCGTACCCGCCCGTGCCGGCCCCGGACGCCGGCCCCGCGACCTCCGACGAACTGCGCGAGCTGGGCGAACTGCTGCGCCGCCAGGCCCGCGAGGGCCGGCCGTGACGGTGGCCCGGGTGATCGGGGGCCGCTACCGCCTCACCGAGAAGATCGGCCACGGCGGCATGGGCCAGGTCTGGGCGGGCCACGACGAACGGCTCTTCCGCCCGGTCGCCGTCAAACTGCTCCGCCCCGACCGGCTCCTCGCCGCCACGGGGGCCGACGCCGGGCGCGGCGGGGACCACCGCGCGCCCGGCGACGACCTCCGCCGCCGCTTCCTCCGCGAGTGCCGCACCACCGCGGCCCTCGACCACCCGGGCCTCGTCACCGTCTTCGACGCCGGCGAGGACGGCGGCGAGCTGTACCTCGTCATGCAGCGGGTCACCGGCGTCAGCCTGGCCGACCTGATCGCCGAGGACGCGCCGTTCCCGGTCGAGCGTGCGGTCGCCGTGGCCGCGCAGCTCTGCACCGCACTGGCCGCCGTCCACGCGGTGCCGGTCGTCCACCGTGACCTGAAACCCAGCAACGTGATGGTCCGTGAGGACGGCCGGACCGTCCTGCTCGACCTCGGCATCGCCACCGCACTCGACCCCGAGGCCACCCGCCTCACCCTCACCGGCGTCCCGATCGGCAGCCCGTCGTACATGGCCCCCGAGCAGGCCCTGGCCGCGACCGTCGACCCGCGCAGCGACCTGTACGCGCTCGGCTGCCTGCTGCACGAGATGCTCGCCGGCGAGGGGCCGTTCCGCGCACCCACCGCGCTGGGCCTGCTGCGCCGTCACGTCGACGACCCGCCGGTGCCGTTGCGTGAGCTGCGCCCCGAGGTGCCGGCGCCGTTGGAGCGGCTGGTCCTCGACCTGCTCGCCAAGCGGCCCGAGGAGCGTCCGGCCGACGCGCAGGAGGTCTACGGGCGGCTGCTCCCGCTGCTTCCCGCCGCCGTACCGGTGCCGCAGCCCCGGTACGGACCGCTGCCCGACCCGTCCCGGCCCTACCGGCACCCGCTCCAGCCGCAGCCCCGGGCGGTGGAACCCGCTCCGCCGCGTGCCGAGCCGCCGCCGTTCCTGATGGCCGCCGTGCCGATGCCGCCCACCTCGCAGGGCCCGCCGCCGGCCGGCCCGTTCGCCCCGCCCGGTCCGTTCGCCCCGCCCGGTCCGGTCTCCCCGGTGGAGGGCGACCTCGCGGCAGCCTGCGCCCGGCTCTCGGACCTGGTCGACGCCGGACGGCGTGCCGAGGTGATCGACCTCGCCGCCCGGCTGCTGCCCCGGGTCCGGGCCGAGCTCGGCGACGGCTCCGGGCTGGCCGGCACCGTCCGGGCCATCTACGCCCGCACCCTCCTGCAGGAGCGGCGCCACCGCGAGGCGCTCCCGGAGTACCGGCAGCTCGCCGCCACCGCCGAGGGCGGTCCGCACGGTCGGGCGGCCGTGGAGTACCGGTACCGGGCCGCCGAGTGCCTCGAACAGCTCGGCCGGGGGGCCGAGGCACTCGCCGAGTACCGGGCGCTGCTCGCCGACTGGCCGGACACCGACCAGGAGCGGGTGCTGGACCTGCGCGAGCGGATCGGCGGACTGCTCGCGGCGCTCGGTGAGGCCGAGGCGGCCTGGTCGTGGCTGCTCCAGCTGCTCTTCGACCGTGAGCGCCGCGAAGGCCCGCACCACCCGGCCGTGCGCCGGCTCCGCCGGACCCTCGACTCGCTGCAGCCCCACCACGTCACCACCGCCGATCCCCGCGCCACGCCCTGGCCTCCGTCGCACCGTCCCTGATCGCCTCCGGGGCGTCCGCCGGTCCGACTTCCTGCGTGCGGGCATGACTTTCGACAGATCCGCAGCCCCCCGCGTGTTCCGTAGGGTCGTGCGGATGTGGACGAGCGCGCGATGGGCGGACCGGGGGTTGCTGGCGGTGGCGGCGGCCGGGATCGGGCTGAGCCCGGTGGCCCTCTGGTGGCTGGTGCCGGCGATCGGGGCGGCCTTCCTGGCCGGCCGGCGGATGGACCGGGCGCGCCCGGCGGTGGTGGTGCTGGCCGTCCTGGTCGCCGCCGGGGTGCTGGCCGCGGTGGCGGTACCGGCGTGGATGGTGGCGGGGACGTCGTTCGTGTCGCTGCTGGTCTGCGCCGGGATGGCGCCCTGGATGGTGGGCCGGTTCTGGCGGCAGTCGCAGGAGCTGGTGCGGGCCGGCTGGGAGCGGGCGGAGCGCCTGGAACGTGAGCAGCGGCTGGTGGCCGAGCAGGCCCGGATGCGCGAACGGGCCCGGATCGCCCAGGACATGCACGACGCCCTCGGTCACGACCTGAGCCTGATCGCCCTGCGGGCCGGCGCCCTGAAGCTGGCGCCGGACCTGGCCGGGCCGCACCGCGAGACGGCCCAGGAGATCAGGGCGGGTGCGGCGGCAGCGGTCGAGCGCCTCGGCGAGGTGATCGGGATCCTGCGGGACGAGGCCGACGAGCACGACGCCCGAGGTCCCGCCGACGCGGGTGTCCCGCAGCTGGTGGCCGAGGCGGCGGCGGCCGGTCTGGAGGTCCGGCTGACCGTGACCGGCGAGCCGGACGGCCTGTCGCGGGCGGCCGAGCACGCCGCGTACCGGGTGGTCCAGGAGGCGCTGACCAACGCTGCCAAGCACGCGCCGGGGGCGCCGGTGGAGGTGCGGGTCGCGTACTCGGCGGACGGCGCCCGCGTCCTGGTGGCCAACGGCCCGTCACCGTCGGCCCTCGCGCCGTCGCCCCTCCGGTCCTCGACCCTGCCGCCGTCAACACGTCCGTCGTCGGCACCGGGGGCCGTGTCCGGGAGCGGTGGCCGGGGTCTGATCGGCCTGGCCGAGCGGGTCCGGCTGGCGGGCGGCACCTTCGACCACGGGCCGTGCGCCGCGGGCGGGGGCGGGGGCGGGGGCTTCGAGGTGTCCGCCTCCCTGCCGCGGTCCGGTGCCCCGGCCGCTCCGCCACCCGCGCCGGTCGTCGTGTCGCCGGCCCGCGAACTGCGGCACGCCCGCCGGCGGGTGGGCCGGATGATGGCGGCGGTCGTCCTGGCGCCGCTGGTGACCGCGCTGGTGCTGACCGCGGGCCTGCGCGCGTGGACGATCTACTCCACCGGCCGCGCCGTGCTGGACCCGGCGGACTACGCGTCGCTCCGGGTCGGCCAGGACCGCGCGACCGTGCAGCGGTTTCTGCCGGACCGTCAGGTTCCGTACCATCCGTCCGTGGGCGATCCTCCGCCCCGGGGAGAAGGAGTGACGTGCGAGTACTACGCGATCACGGCCGAGCCGTTCAACAACGACCGCTCCGGGGACGCGTACCGGCTCTGCTTCCGGGGGGACGTGCTGATCTCCCTGGACGCCCTCGTCTCGTGAGCGCCGGATGAGCGGCCCGGAGCCTGCCACGACCGGTCTGCCGATCCGGGTGGTGATCGCGGACGACGAGCCGATGGTGCGGGCCGGTGTGCGGGCGGTGCTCACGACCGACCCGGGGATCGAGATCGTCGCCGAGACCGGGGACGGCCGGGAGGTGGTCGAGCTGGTGCGGCGGCACCGGCCGGACGTCGCCGTGCTGGACATCCGGATGCCCGGTACCGACGGCATCACCGCCGCCGCCGAGATCCGCCGGACGGCCGTGACCACCCGGACCGGGTCCGCGACCGGGATCGTCATGCTGACGACCTTCGGCGAGGACGACTACATCCTGCGGGCCCTCGGCGGCGGCGCCAACGGGTTCCTGATCAAGTCGGGCGAACCGGAGGAGCTGATCGCCGGCGTCCGGGCGGTGGCGGACGGCGCGGCCTACCTCTCACCCCGGGTGACCGCCCGGGTCGTGGCCCACCTCGCCGCCGCCGGGTCCGGCGGCCCTGCCGACCGGCGTGCCGCCGCCCGTGAACAGGTGGCCGGACTCACGGCCCGGGAGCGGGACGTCCTGGCGCTGGTCGCGGCCGGGTTGTCGAACGGCCAGATCGCCCGCCGGATCGGTGTGGTGGAGGGGACGGTGAAGGCCCACGTGAGCTCCGTCCTGGCGCGGCTGGGGGTGGCCAACCGGGCGGCCGCGGCCGTCCTCGCCCACGAGGCCGGCCTGACCGCGGCCTCCGGAGCCTGACCCCGCCGCCGGGTCCGTGTCCGGACCCGGGGCGGCGGCCGGCGTCGTGGCCCGGGCCAGCAGCAGCGGCCCGAGCGGCCGGACGCCGTTCTGCGACTCGACCAGCGCCGTCGCCGAGGGCAGCAGCGCGACGACCAGCGCGGCCGTGACCGTTCCGCCGAGGGCGGCCCCCGCGACCACGTCGTGCGGGTAGTGCACGCCGGCCGCCACCCGCAGCGCCGCCGTCCCGAGGCCGACCGGGACGACCAACCAGGTCCGGCGCGGGCTCAGCAGCACGAGGCCGGTGGCCAGCGAGACGGCCAGGGTCGCGTGGTTGCTGGGGAACGACCAGTCGCCGGGCGGAGGGCAGTCCGCGAGCACGGTGGCCGGGAGCCCGACCAGCGCGCGGCAGGGCCGCTCCTCGTCGATCACGGTCTTCAGCACCTCGCTCGCCCCGTACGCGAGCACCGTCCCGAGGCCGGTGAGCACCACCCCCGCGACCGTGCGGGCGTCCCGTCGCCCCCGCGCCGTCCACCAGCCGAGCGCCAGCAACAGGCCCAGCACCAGCAGTCCGGCCTCGGTCGCCAGCTCCACCAGCTCGGCCGCCGGGCGCGGCGCGTCGGCGACGGCCTCCACCACCCGCCGGTAGCCGGTGGCGGACGTGCCGGCGACCACCCGGACCGGTCCTTCCCCACCCCCGTGCGCGGGGGCCAGCAGGCCGACCAGACAGGCCCCTGCCGCCGGAAGCGCCACGGCGAGGGTCACCCGCAGACCCGTCGTCCGTCCTGCTGTCCGTGCTCCCGCCCTCCGTCCGTTCCTCGTCCGCCCGCCCGATGCCCGACCGCCCGATGCCCGACCGCTCCCGGTTGCCCGGCGCTCGGCCGCCCGCCTCCCGGCAGCGTTGTTCCTGACCGTTTTCGACATGATCGGGACGGTAGGAGCAGCAGGTGGGCCACGACCTGACCCGAAAGGCAGACGGCGACCTGGACGATCGTCAGGGTTTACGCCCGAGGCCCGAGGCCCCAAGCCCGAGGCCCGAAGCCCGCGCCGCCCCGTGTGACCCGTTCGGGCCACGGTCCGCGCCTGGCCGCACGCCCCGGCCTAGGCTCGGGAGGAACGCCCGGCCGCCCCTTCGCCGCCCAGCCCCGACCCCGCTGCGCGCCTTCCCCCCGTAGCCACGGAAGCCTCCCGGAGATCGCCATGCACCGTCGTCGGACCGCCGCCGCCGGTGCCCTGCTGGCCGTTGCGGGCCTGTCCGCGTGCGGCAACGCCGGGCTGACGGCGGGCACCGCGGCGGTGCTGGACGGCCGGCGGATCCCGGTCGGGGCGGTGGAGGCGCGGGTGGCCGCACTGCGGCACGTGTCCGGCGGCGCGTCGGCCGATGCCCGGCAGGAGCCGGACGGACTGGTCAGGCGGGCCGTCACCGATCTGGTGCTCGACGCGGTGGTGGCCCGGGCGGTGGCCGACCGGGGGCCGGCGGTCGGTGCGGCCGAGGTGGCGGCGGCCCGCGCGGCGGAGGAGGTGCGTTACGGCGGCGCGGAACCGCTGGCCGGGGCGCTCGCCGGGCTGGGCGTGCCGGGCGGGGCGATCGACGACCACCTCCGCCGCCGGCTGGGGATTCACCGCCTCGCCGCGGCCGCCGGCCAGGACGCCGGCACCCCGACGGGAGACAGGGCGGTCCGCCGGGCCCTGGCCGCCGCCGCGGTCGCCCTCCACCTGCGCGTCAACCCCCGGTACGGCACCTGGGACCCGGACCGCGTCGGCCTCGCCCCCGCCGCCCACCCCTGGCTCGCGCGCTGACCGCTCCGGACGGCGCGGGCGGGTGCGGAGCGGCGGACGGCGGCAGGCACTCCCGGGCGGCCGGGCGCCGAAACCCGCGAGCGGGGAGACGACGGCGCCGGGTAGGTTCGGGGATGTGACGACGAATCCTCCGGGCGCGAAGCTGATCCTCCTCACCACCACCCACCGGGTGGCCCCCGGGCTGCTGTCCTGGTCCGCGTGGGAGGCCCTGCGGTCGGCGGGGCGGGTGCTGGCGGGGGACGCCGGGCATCCGCAGCTCGCCCCCGTACGACAGGCCGGCGTCGAGGTGGAGGTCGTGCCGGCCGGCTCCGCGCCGTCGCTGGCCAGGCTCCTGACCGGGCAGCCGGCCGGGGAGGGCCCGACGGTCTGGCTGGGTGGTCCGGACGGGGACCCAGGGCTGACCGACGCGCTGGCGCGCCTCGCGGTGGAGCACGCGGGCGAGGTGCCGGAGATCGAGGTGCTGCCGGGCTCGTACGACCTGCCGGGCGCCCGCCTGCTGGACCTGGCCTCCGTGATGGACCGCCTCCGCTCGCCGGGCGGCTGCCCGTGGGACGCCGAGCAGACCCACGCCAGCCTGGTGAAGTACCTGGTCGAGGAGGCCTACGAGCTGGTCGAGGCGATCGAGGAGGGGGACCGCGACACGCTCCGCGAGGAGCTCGGAGACGTCCTGCTCCAGGTGTTCTTCCACTCCCGCATCGCCGAGGAGCACCCCACCGACCCCTTCTCGGTGGACGACGTGGCGGGCGACATCGTCGAGAAGCTGATGTACCGGCACCCGCACGTGTTCGGGGACGCCGAGGCGACGGGCGCCGCCGAGGTGGAGGCGAACTGGGAGACGCTGAAGGCCGCCGAGAAGTCGGAGCGCGAGTCGGTGCTGGACGGCGTGCCGGCCGGGCTGCCGGCGCTGGCGTACGCGGCGAAGCTGGTGTCGCGGGTGCGCCGGTCCGGGTTCGCGGGCGTGTCGGACGAGCCGTACGAGCTGCCCGCGGAGCTCACGCCGGAGTCGGCGGGCGGGCTGCTGCTCGCGGTGGCGCAGCGCGCGCACGACGCGGGGGTGGACGTGGACGCCGCGCTGCGGGCGGCGGCACGCGGCTACCGGGACGCGGTCCGCGCGGCCGAGGGCCTCAAGCCCGAGCAGTCGGAGCAGCCCGAGCAGCCCGAGTAGTCGGAGCCACCCGGGCCACCCGCGCGCGGCGGACCGGGGCGCCCGGCCCGCCACCGCGGGTTCAGACCCGCGCGACGTCCCTCGCCGGCCGCCGCTGCGCCGGGACGACCTCGCCGATCGCCTCGCCGACCAGCGCGACCAGTTCGGCGAGCCGCTCCAGGTCGAGGTGGTCGGGCAGGTCGGCGAGCGACACGATCCGCTCGCCGTCCGGTCCGGCCACGCAGAACAGGTCGATCGGGCCGAGGTGCTTCTCGGCGGTGTCGACGAGGGCGGCGACGTCGCTGGGGCGGCGGATGTCGCCGCAGACGCCGACGACCGGGCAGCCCGGCCGGTCGAGCTCGGTGGCGAGGTCCTCGGCGATGCCGACCTGCTGGTCGGCGATGAGGATCCCGGCTGCTCCGGCGGCGGTGAACCTGCGGGCGAGGTCGGCCCCCGACCCGCCGTGGAGTACCGCGATCACGACGACCGAACCGGTGTCCCGCATGGTGTTGCTCCTCCCTGTGGGCGGCCCCGCACCGGCGCCCACGGACATCTTGCGGAGGATCGTAGGCACGTCCTGACCCTCCGCAACAGGGAATACCCCTCAGGTGACCAGACTCACGCCTGTCGTGTCCGACTTGCACCCGGGATACCGTCGTTCCATGCCAGTCCAGCCCGCCTCCGCCCGCCCTCCGCTCTTCACCTGGGACTTCGCCGCCGACCCGTACCCGGCGTACGCGTGGCTGCGCGAGCACGAGCCGGTGCACCGCACCACCCTGCCGAGCGGCGTGGAGGCGTGGCTGGTGACGCGGTACGCGGACGCCCGGCAGGCGCTGGCGGACGGCCGGCTCTCCAAGAACCCGGCGAACCACAGCGAGCAGGCGCACCGCACCGGCCGGGTCGGCATCCCGGGCGAGCGCCAGGCCGACCTGATGACGCACCTGCTGAACATCGATCCGCCGGACCACACCCGGCTCCGCCGTCTGGTGTCGAAGGCGTTCACGCCGCGCCGGGTGGCGGCCTTCGAGCCCCGGGTGCAGCAGCTGACCGACCGGCTGATCGACGGGTTCGCGGAGCGCGGGAGCGCCGACCTGATCCACGAGTTCGCCTTCCCGCTCCCCATCTACGCGATCTGCGACATGCTCGGGGTGCCCGCCGAGGACCAGGACGACTTCCGGGACTGGGCCGGGATGATGATCCGGCACGGCGGTGGCCGGCGCGGCGGTGTGGGGCGCGCGGTGAAGCGGATGCGCGAGTACCTGGCGGAGCTGATCCACCGCAAGCGGGCGGACCTCGGGGACGACCTGATCTCCGGGCTGATCCGGGCCGGCGACCACGGCGAGCACCTCACCGAGAACGAGGCGGCGGCGATGGCCTTCATCCTGCTCTTCGCCGGGTTCGAGACGACCGTGAACCTGATCGGCAACGGCACGTACGCGCTGCTGCGCAATCCCGGCCAGCGCGCCCTGCTCCAGGAGTCGATCGCCCGTGGCGAGAGCGGCCTGCTGGAGACCGGGATCGAGGAACTCCTGCGCTACGACGGGCCGGTGGAGCTGGCGACGTGGCGGTTCGCGACCAGCCCGCTGACCATCGGCGGGGTGCTGATCCCGGCCGGGGACCCGGTGCTGGTCGTGCTCGCGGCGGCGGACCGGGACCCGGCGCGGTTCGCCGACGAGAACACCCTCGACCTGGCCCGCGCGGACAACCCGCACCTGGGCTTCGGGCACGGCATCCACTACTGCATCGGCGCCCCGCTGGCCCGGTTGGAGGGGCGGTCCGCGCTGGCCACGCTGCTCTCCCGGCTGCCCGACCTGCGGCTCGCCGAGAGCCCGGAGAACCTGCGGTGGCGCGGTGGTCTGATCATGCGTGGACTTCGTGAACTTCCCGTGGAATTCACCCCCGAGAAGATGCCCGAAAGGGCCTCTTCGGGGCAGTCGTCCGGTGCTCCGTCCGATCGGTGAGGCGACCCGCGACACGCTGACGGAAGGTCTCCGACCAGGCAGGACGGCGAGATTGAACCGCCACCAACCCGGACATAGCGCCCCCGTTGGTGGGCGATCCATCACCTGACGTGATTTCCGTGTGATACCGACGATATGAGCTTGTGATTGCTCTACGGATCTGTCTACTCTCCGTGGAGTTCGCAGCTGCGAGCCCCGAGCACGGAACGCCGAGTCCTGCCCGTCGTGCCCCGGGAAACCGACCAGACCCTGGGCAGGGGCGGGGGAACCAGGTTTGTTGCCGTCCCCCACGGCTTGGGGTGAAGCCGCCTCGCGCGGCCGGGCCACCTCCCGGTCCGAACCCGACAGCTCACCTCGCAGGCGTGCGGAGAGGGACCTCTTCATGCTGTTCGTCGGAACCGGCCGTCATCGTCGTCGTACCCAGACCGAGAAGGCCATCGCCGTCGCCGGCGTCGCCGGTGTCGGGCTGGCCCTGCCGATCCTCAGCGCCACCGGTGCCTCCGCCGCCCCGGTCTCCACCTGGGACGCGGTCGCCCAGTGCGAGGCCGGCGGCAACTGGAGCATCAACACCGGCAACGGCTTCTACGGCGGCCTGCAGTTCACGCCCAGCACCTGGAAGGCGTTCGGCGGCACCTCGTACGCGCCGCAGGCCAACCAGGCCTCCAAGGCGCAGCAGATCTCGGTGGCCGAGAAGGTCCTCGCCTCGCAGGGGCCGGGCGCCTGGCCGGTCTGCTCCAAGAAGGCGGGCCTGAGCAAGGGCGGCGCCCCGGCGGCGGTCGACACCTCGGCGGACGCCAAGCCGGCCGTCCCGCAGGCCGCCACCCAGCCGAGCGCGCCGCAGACCACCGCCCCGCAGACCAGCGCGCCGAAGCACGCCGCGCCGAAGTCGGCCCAGCAGGAGAAGCCGGCCCAGGCGGCCAAGCAGGCCCCGAAGCACGCCGCGCCGAAGCCGCAGGCCCAGCAGGACCGGCCGCAGGTGCAGCAGTACGGGCAGGCCCCGTCCTTCTCCGGCACGTCCGGCTGGGACGCCGACGCGAAGGTGTTCTGGTACGAGAACAACGGCGGCTGGTACTGGACCAGCCACCAGAGCGTCTACCAGCAGTACGCCGGTCAGGCCGCGGTCCAGGACGCCCGTCCGGCCGCCGCCCAGAGCGCCCCGGCCGCCCAGCAGGGCGCGGGCCACGGCTACACCGTCCGGGCGGGCGACACGCTCGCCGGCATCGCCGCCGGCCAGGGTGTCTCCGGCGGCTGGCAGGCGCTCTACGACGGCAACCGCGGCACCGTCGGCGGCGACCCCGACCTGATCGTCCCCGGCCAGGTGCTCACCCTCGGCTGATGCCGTTTCGCCGGTGGATCGCGAGGGGGGCCGGGTTCGACCGGGTCCGGCCCCTTCGTCCCGATCCGGCCCCCTTCCGTGGGGCAACCAGGTGAACTACCGGCGGGTAGCCGTGCCACACGCTGAGACGGGACCCGGGCCGACGTGGCCCGGAGAGCCCGTGCGGTTAGGCTCTGGTCGTAACGACTCCGCAATCGTCCGGCCGACAGCACCCACCGTCAGCCGAACCTGTTTCCGCTAGGAGATGCCTCGTGCCGTCCATCGATGTCGTCGTAGCCCGTGAGATTCTCGACTCGCGTGGCAACCCCACGGTCGAGGTCGAGGTGGGCCTCGACGACGGCAGCACCGGCCGCGCCGCTGTCCCGTCGGGTGCCTCCACCGGCGCCTTCGAGGCGCTGGAGCTCCGCGACGGTGACAAGAACCGCTACTTCGGCAAGGGCGTGGAGAAGGCCGTCCTGGCCGTCATCGAGCAGATCGGCCCGGAGCTCGTCGGCTACGACGCCACCGAGCAGCGCCTGATCGACCAGGCCATGCTCGACCTGGACGCCACCCCGGACAAGTCCTCGCTCGGCGCCAACGCCATCCTGGGCGTCTCGCTGGCCGTCGCGCACGCCGCCTCCGAGGCCAGCGACCTGCCGCTGTTCCGCTACCTGGGCGGCCCGAACGCGCACGTCCTGCCGGTCCCGATGATGAACATCCTCAACGGCGGCTCGCACGCGGACTCCAACGTCGACATCCAGGAGTTCATGATCGCTCCGATCGGCGCGGAGTCCTTCTCCGAGGCCGTCCGCTGGGGCGTCGAGGTCTACCACACCCTCAAGGGTGTGCTGAAGGAGCGCGGCCTCTCCACCGGCCTGGGCGACGAGGGCGGCTTCGCCCCGAACCTGGACTCCAACCGCGAGGCCCTGGACCTCATCGTCGAGGCGATCCAGAAGGCCGGCTACGTGCCGGGCAAGGACGTCGCGCTGGCGCTGGACGTCGCCTCCTCCGAGTTCTACGAGGACGGCGCCTACCAGTTCGAGGGCAAGGCGCTCACCTCCGCCGAGCTCATCGAGTACTACGCCGGCCTGGTCGCCGCCTACCCGCTGGTCTCCATCGAGGACCCGCTGGACGAGTCGGACTGGGACGGCTGGAAGGCCATGACCGACAAGCTGGGCGACAAGGTCCAGATCGTCGGCGACGACCTGTTCGTCACCAACCCGGCCCGCCTGGCCCGTGGCATCGAGACCGGCACCGCCAACGCGCTGCTGGTGAAGGTGAACCAGATCGGCTCGCTGACCGAGACCCTGGACGCCGTCGAGCTGGCCCAGCGCAACGGCTACCGCTGCATGATGTCGCACCGCTCCGGCGAGACCGAGGACGTCACCATCGCCGACCTGGCCGTCGCGACCAACTGCGGCCAGATCAAGACCGGTGCCCCGGCCCGCTCCGAGCGCGTCGCCAAGTACAACCAGCTGCTGCGCATCGAGGAGATCCTCGACGACGCCGCCGAGTACGCCGGCCGCGGCGCCTTCCCGCGGTTCAAGTACGAGGGCTGACACACACAGCTCCCGCCGGTGCCCCGCCTGTTCACCCCGTAGGGTGGACGGCGGGGCACCGTCGCGACCAGGAGGGGACACCGGAGATGGCAGGCTGGAGGATCCCGGGCTTGGCGGCCCGGCCTCGGTTCACGAGCCGGGCGACCGTCCTCGTGCTGGTGCTCTGCTCGCTGGTGGCGATCCTGGCGTACCCGACGCGGCAGTTCATCTCGCAGCGTTCCGAGATCTCCTCCCAGCGGGCCAAGGCCGAGCACGCCCGGCAGCAGGTCGAGCAGCTCCGCCGGGAGAAGGCCCGCTGGCAGGACCCCGAGTACGTCAAGGTGCAGGCCCGCGCCCGGCTGCACTACGCGATGCCGGGGGAGACCCCGTACATCGCGGTGGACCCGGCCGCCGGGGAGGCGACCAGGTCGTCCGTCGGCGCGCCGCCGCCCGCACAGGGCCCGGCCACCGGGCCGGCCAAGGCGGCCAGGCCCTGGTACGCCGGCATCTGGGACTCGGTGGACGCCGCCGCAGCCCCTGCCGCCGCCCCGGCCGCCGCCTCCGCCCCTCCCTCACCACCCGCCCCCGCCCCCGCTGGAGACAGCTCCTCCCATGACCACTGAGAACCACCCCACCGTCTCCGACGAGGACGTCGCGGCCATCGCCGCGCAGCTCGGCCGGGTCCCGCGCGGCCTGCGCGGCGTGGCCCACCGCTGCCCCTGCGGCAACCCGGACGTCGTGGAGACGGCCCCCCGGCTGCCGGACGGCACGCCGTTCCCGACCCTGTACTACCTGACCTGCCCCAAGGCCGCCTCGCTGATCGGCACCCTGGAGGCGGACGGCGTGATGAAGGACCAGAGCGCCCGGCTGGCCGAGGACCCGGAGCTGGCCGCCGCCTACCGGAAGGCGCACGAGGACTACATCGCCCGGCGCGACGCCATCGAGGTGCTGGAGGGCTTCCCGAGCGCCGGCGGCATGCCGGACCGGGTCAAGTGCCTGCACGTGCTGGTCGGCCACTCGCTGGCGGCCGGCGAGGGCGTCAACCCGCTCGGCGACGAGGCGATCGGCCTGCTGGAGGACTGGTGGGCCAAGGGCCCGTGCGTCTCCCCCGCCGAGGTCACCGCGGCCGGTGAGCGGGTGGCCCGCAACCGGGCCAAGGCGAAGGACGACGCGGCCGTGATCGCGGCCAAGGAGCAGAAGACCGCCGAGCGCGCCGCCAAGCGGGCCTCCCAGGAGGCCGGGGAGGACGGCGCGTGACCGTCACCAGGGTCGCCGCGATCGACTGCGGCACCAACTCGATCCGGCTGCTCGTCGCCGACCTCGACCCGGAGACCGGAGCGATCACCGACCTCGACCGGCGGATGGTGATCAACCGGCTGGGCCAGGGCGTGGACCGGACCGGCCGGCTGCACCCGGACGCGCTGGCCCGCACCTTCGCGGCCTGCCGGGAGTACGCGGAGGTCGTGTCCGGCTTCGGGGTGGACCCCGGGCGGATCCGCTTCGTGGCGACCAGCGCCTCCCGGGACGCCGAGAACAGCGCCGAGTACATCGAGGGCGTGCGCGCCGTCCTGGGCGTGGAGCCCGAGGTCGTCAGCGGCGAGGAGGAGGCGCACCTCTCGTTCGTCGGCGCCACCAAGGAGTTCACCGGCGGTCAGTTCCCGGCGCCGTACCTGGTCTTCGACCTGGGGGGCGGCTCGACCGAGTTCGTGCTCGGGGACGAGGACGTGCGGGCCGCGCGTTCGGTGGACATCGGCTGCGTCCGGCTGACCGAGCGGCACTTCGGCGGAGCCGAGCTGCCCTCGGCGGAGCAGGTCGAGGAGGCGCGGGCGCACGTCCGGGCCGAGCTGGACCGGGCGGCGGAGAGCGTCCCGCTGACCGGTGCGGCCACCCTGGTCGGCCTGGCCGGCACGGTGACCACCCTCTCGGCCATCGCCCAGGACCTCCCCCGGTACGACTCCGAGGCGATCCACCACTCGCGGATGAGCCGCGCCGAGGTGGCCGCGATCGCCGAGCGGCTGCTGCACGCCACCCACGCGGAGCGGGCGGCCATCCCGTCGATGCACCCGGGCCGGGTGGACGTGATCGCCGCCGGAGCGCTGGAACTGCTGGAGATCATGGAGCGGACCGGCGCCGCCGAGGTGGTCGTCAGCGAGCACGACATCCTGGACGGGATCGCCTGGAGCATCGTTTCCTGACCGGGCCCCGCCCCCCCTGCCACGCCGTTTTCCCGGCCCCGGCACCCCGTTGCGGGTGCCGGGGCCGGGGCGCGCCCGGGGCCGTGCGGGAAAGTTCGTGAATTTCTTCACATGGAGATCCCGTCATTCGCCCCGGGGACGGGCCCGGTCCGTCCGATATGTGGGACCGAAGGCCCGCCCGGCATGACAGCCGCTGGATCGCAGGTCCCGTCGCGCCAGAGGTTTGAAAATCGAAATCCTGTGGGGGAACCCGGGCCCCGTACGGATCGTTGCTGCTCAGCGGGGCCGTTCGAACGGACGTGCTCACCGGGGGGCCGGACGGGCCGCGAGGAGTCGACCGGGAAGCGATTTTGGGGGCGCGAAGTGTAGCACGGGGTGTCCAGAAGCTTGTGAGCGGGCTCACGAAGGCTGCTCCGAACGGTGCTGGATACTTTCGGATATGAGCACCACGGAGCGTCCTCGCATCCTCATTGTCGGCGGTGGTTACGTCGGCCTGTATGCCGCGATGCGCATCCTCAAGAAGATGCGTTACGGCGAAGCGACCGTCACGGTCGTCGACCCGCGGTCGTACATGACGTACCTGCCCTTCCTCCCCGAGGCGGCCGGCGGCAACGTCGCGCCCCGCAACCTCGTCGCGCCGCTGCGCAGCGCCCTCAAGCAGGCGGAGGTGCTCACCGGTGCGGTCACCGGTGTGGACCACGCCCGTAAGGTCGCCACCATCCAGCCCGCGGCCGGCGACTCGTACGAGCTGCCCTTCGAGTACCTGGTCGTCGCGACCGGCTCGGTCTCCCGCACCTTCCCGATCCCGGGTCTGGCGGAGCACGGCATCGGCATGAAGACCGTGGAGGAGGCCATCAGCCTCCGCAACCACGTCATGGCGCAGCTGGACAAGGCCGAGTCCACCACCGACGAGGCGATCCGCCGCAAGGCGCTGACCTTCGTCGTCGTCGGCGGCGGCTTCGCCGGCGTCGAGACGATCGCCGAGATCGAGGACATGGCGCGCGACGCCGCCAAGATCTACAAGACGGTCAGCCGCGACGACATGCGCTTCATCCTGGTGGAGGCGGCCAACCGCATCCTCCCGGAGATGGGCCCGGACCTCGGTCTGTGGACCAAGGAGAAGCTCGAAGAGCGTCAGATCGAGATCTACATCGAGACCTCGATGGACTCCTGCGTCGACCAGCACGTCGTGCTGAAGAACGGCGTCGAGGCGGACGCCTCCACCATCGTGTGGACCGCCGGCGTGAAGCCGAACCCGGTGCTGGCCGAGTTCGGTCTGCCGCTGGGCCCCCGCGGCCACGTCGACACCGCGCCGACCCTGCAGGTCCAGGGCTTCGACTACGTCTGGGCCGCCGGCGACAACGCCCAGGTGCCGGACCTCGCCGCCGGCGAGGGTGCCTGGTGCCCGCCGAACGCGCAGCACGCCGTCCGCCAGGCCGCCGTCCTCGGTGACAACGTCATCTCCGGCATGCGCGGGTTCCCGCAGCAGGAGTACAAGCACAAGAACCTGGGTGCGGTCGCCGGTCTCGGCCTGCACAAGGGCGTGGCGATCCTCTTCGGCAAGTACAAGCTGAAGGGCCGTCCGGCCTGGTGGTTCCACCGCCTGTACCACGGCGCCATGGTCCCCACCATGAACCGCAAGGTCCGCGTCTTCACCGACTGGACCCTGGCCGTCTTCCTGAAGCGCGAGGCCGTCGGCCTGTCGCAGATGGAGAAGCCGTTCGAGGCGTTCCAGGAGGCCGCGGCGCCCGCGCCCAAGCCGGTCGAGGCCGCCAAGCCTGCCGAGGCTGCCAAGCCTGCTGCCGACAAGGAGCTCGCCGGCAGCAAGTAGGCGACTGCGGACCCCGGTGTGGGAGCACCGGGGTATGAGTCGGAGGCCCTCCGCCCGGCAGCGTTGCCGGACCACGACCTCCGTGGTGCTCAGCCGGCTGTGCGAGTCGGGCGGAGTACGAGAAGTACGAGAAGGCCCCCGCCGAACCCTCTGGCGGGGGCCTTTCCGTGTCCGGTGCCGAACCGGCCCGGGGTCAGTCCGTCTTGATGCTGGCGAGGATGTCCAGCTTGGACGCCCGGCGGGCGGGCCAGAAGGCGGCGACCAGGCCGACCAGGCCGGCCAGCACCAGGAAGACCAGCAGCTGGCCGAACGGGAGGACCGTGGTCAGGCCCTGCAGGTTGGACTTCAGCGTGCCGTTGATCGCCCAGGCCATGAAGGCGCCGAGCAGGACGCCGATGCCGGCGCCGAAGACCGAGATCACCACGGACTCCAGGCGGACCATCCGCTTGATGCCGCCGCGGTCCAGGCCGATCGCCCGCAGCATGCCGATCTCGCGCTTCCGCTCGAAGACCGACATCGCGAGGGTGTTGATGACCCCGAGGATCGCGACGATCACGGACATCGCCAGCAGGCCGTACATCATGTTCAGCGCGAAGGTGATGATCTGGCTGAAGTCGTCACGGACGTCCTGCTTGGACTTGACCTCGATCACCGGGTTGGCGCCGGTGGCGCTCTTCAGCGACTGCTTGAGGCTGTCGCTCTCCCCGTCGGCGCCCTTGACCAGGACGTTGTTCAGGTACGGCTGCGGCTCGTGCTTGACGATCTCGCTGTTGGCCAGCATGACCGGGCCCAGCAGGCCGCCCTTGGTGTAGACGCCGCCGACGGTCAGGGTGCCGGTGGTCTCGTCGGGGAAGGTGACGTTCATCGTCGAGCCGGTGGTGACGCCGAACTTCTTCGCGACGTCCTCGTCGACCAGCAGCTGTCCCTTGCCGACGGCCGCGACGGAGCCGCTCTTCAGCTCGACGGACACCAGCTTGTCGAAGGTGTCCGCGTTCAGGCCGGTGATCGCCTTGGAGGTGCCGTTGAGCTCCCAGTAGACGGTGGTCAGCGGCGAGGAGGCGGTCACGCCCGGGGCCTTGGCGATCTCGCCCGGGACCTTGTCGGACAGGCTCATGCCGTTGGCGGCCGAGACCAGGAAGTCGGCCTTCATCGAGCTGGTGACGGCCTTGTCGAGCGTGTCGGAGACCGAGGCGCCGATCACCGTCAGCCCGGTGACCAGGGTCATGCCGATGGTGAGCGCGGCCGCGGTGGCCGCGGTGCGGCGCGGGTTGCGCACCGCGTTCTGCCGGGCCAGCTTGCCCGGCATGCCGAACAGCCGGCCGAGGACCGGGCCGACCAGCGCGATCACCGGGCGGGAGAGCAGCGGCAGCAGGATGAAGACGCCGAGGACGGCGAGCACGGCGCCTATCGCGACCGGGATCCGGCCGTCGGAGTTGCCCTTGGCCGCGCCGAAGGCGACCAGCGCCATGCCACCGGCGGCCAGCAGCGAGCCGATCACGTTCCGGACCACCAGCGACTTCTGGGAGGCCGGCTGGTCGCCGCTGCTCATCGCGGCGACCGGGGCGATCCGGGAGGCGCGCATGGCGGGCATCAGGGCGGAGAGCACCGTGACCAGGACGCCGACGACCAGGGTGACCGCGACGGTCAGCGGCTTGATGACCAGCGAACCGGTCGGCATGCCGTCGTCCAGCGAGGCGATCAGGGACTGCATCCCGGCGCCGATGCCGACACCGGCGACCAGGCCGGCCAGCGCCGACACGGTGCCGATCGCCAGGGCCTCGACCAGGACGGACCGGGTGACCTGCTTGCGGCTGGCGCCGATCGCGCGGAGCAGTGCCAGCTCCTTGGTGCGCTGGGCGACCAGCATGGTGAAGGTGTTGGCGATGATGAAGATGCCGACGAAGAGCGAGATCGCGGCGAACGCCAGCAGCATCGTGCGCATGCTGTCCGTGCCGCGGGCGATCATCCGCTCCTCCTCGGCCTTGAGCTGCTCGCCGGTGCGGACCTCGATCTGCTGGCCGGGCTTGAGCTTCTCGTCGACCTGGGAGAGCAGGGCGTCCTGGGCGGTGCCGGGCTTCGCGGTGAGCACGATGCCGCTGTAGCGGCCGGGCTCCAGCAGCAGCTGCTGGGCGGTGGCGCGGTCGAACAGGGTGAGCGTGCCGCCGGTGTTGACCACCGGGTCGTCGGTGGTGAAGACGCCGGTGAGCTTCGCCTCGACGACCGGGCCGTTGGAGCCGACCCGGACGGTGTCGCCGACCTTGTAGCCGGCCTTGTCGGCGGTCTTCCGGTCGAGGGCGATCTCCTTGGCCGTCTTCGGGCCCTGGCCCTCGACCATCGGGTACCGGGTGTCCTTGCCGTCCGGACCGGGCGCGAAGTTGCCGCCCTTGGCCGACCAGGCCTGGCCGATCAGGGTGCCGTCCTTGTCGGCGACGCCGGTGAAGCCGCTCACCACGCCGCGGGCCGAGGCGGCGCCGGGCAGCGCGGCGAGCTGCTGGACGGTCGCGTCGGTCAGGGTCGCCGGGCTCTTCTCGCTCTTCTCCCGGGCGCTGGCGGTGGCTCCGGCGGAGTTGTCGACGACCTGGACCGCCACGTCCGAGTAGCTCTTGGAGTTGCTGTCCCGCATGGCCTTGCCGAAGGTGTCGGAGAAGACCATGGTGCCGGCGACGAAGGCGGTGCCGAGCATGACGGCGAGCGCCGTCATCAGCAGTCGGCCCTTGTGGGCCAGCACGTTGCGCAGTGCGGTGCGATACATGGGGTTTCCCGGGTGTCCTGGGGTCGGTGAGGGGGCGGTCGGCTGTCGCGGTGTCAGCTGGTGCGGCCCTTGGCGTCGAAGCGGCGCATGCGGTCCAGGACGGTGTCGGCGGTGGGCTGGTGGAGTTCGTCGACGATGCGGCCGTCGG
>NZ_JBEXNT010000116.1:0-31114 GCF_040611255.1 Kitasatospora sp. NPDC002965
GCCGGGCACGCTGCCCCACTCGGCGAGCGAGGACGCGGGGATCTCGAACCCGGGGTTGGTGGCGATGTTGACGGAGGGCGCGGAGGCGCCGGAACGGAAGGAGGCCCCGGCGAGAGGGCGGGCGGGGAGCCGACGCCGGAGCGGACCGGCCGGAGCGAGCCGGCCGCGGAACAGCGGAAGACCGGCCCTGGGGCAGCCCGGGGGAGTCGGTGAAGAGGTCGGTCGGAGACGGCAACACGCCGTCTCAACAGGTGGAAGCCGTCACCAGCTCCGGACCTGCCGGATGATCCGCCGGCGCAGCAGCACGGTTCGGCTGCCGTCCGGGAACAGGCGAAGCCTGTCCAGTTCCCAGTGTCCGTACTCGGCGTGATCGGTGAGTAGTTGGCGTGCCGCGTTGCGGGACGTCCCGCGGGGCATGCGCAGTGACTGGTACTCGTACTCCGGCTGCCGGACCGGCTGCGGTGGGGTCAAGATTCTCCTCCTGTGGGACACCTGCGGGCAAGCCTACGGCCTGCCTCCGACAACCGGCCCGGGTATTTTCGGCCGCGATGCCCGCCGTCCTCCCGCCGGGTCGGCCGGCGACCCCCGGGCCCGTGACTGACAGTCCATCAGTTCCGTTGCGCCTGTGGTCGGCATACCCCGAACGCGGCTCGTGAAGCGACACCCGTACGGCTCAGCAGGCCCGTCCCGCGCCCCCGGGGGGCGGGCGGACCGCGGGGACAGAAGCACGCGGAACGGACATCACGGGGGAAGTTGCGGTGAAATCGCGGGTGTAGGTGACAACCGCTGTGCGTACCGGCACCGAGGGGAGATAGCGTCTGCACCATGTCTGATGCCGCGCAGCCCACCATTGCCGAGGTACGCGCCGCCGCCGAGGCGGTCAAGGCCGCCATCGACCGTCATCTGGAAGCGGTGTCGACCCCGACCGCAGTGGACGACTCCGCTGTGTCCACCGCCTACGAGCAGCTGGCGACGGCGGCGATCGCGTACGACCAAATCCTGTACGAGGTCTACGACGAGGTCACCCCCTTCGAGGTGCCCGGTGACGAGGGCCCGGGCGGGTACCACGGCCCCGAGCAGCCCGAGGCGATCAGCGTGCTGATCCGCCGCGACTACCACATCGTCGACCCGAAGCGGCTGCGCGCCCAGGCGGAGCGGCTGGACGATTCGCTGACCCCCGGCGGAGGCGCGGACAGTGGTGGGGTGAACGCCGCGATCGGCGTGCTGTTCGGCGAGTTCGAGCCGGACGAGATCGCCGCCCGCAGCGAGGAGTTCGGGCTGGAGGAGGCCGACTCGACGCTCTGGGTGGCCGCGGCCGAGCCGACCGAGCCGGGGGAGTGGCTGCCGGAACCCTTCGAGCACGCGGATCCGCAGCTGCTGATCTGCCGCTTCGACGTCAGCGAGGTCTACGACGACGAGGACCTCGACGACTGACCCGCGCGTCCGGTCCTCGCCCGGTCCGCACCCGCCCCGCCCGCCGGCCCGAACGCCGGGGCGCGGGCGGGGCGGGCGGGTCGGGGGTGGACCGAGACAGCCTCCCCGGTACCGACCCCGTGCGCGAGTGACGGGCGCCGAGTGATGCGCGCCGGACCGTCCGTACGGGCGCTCAGCGGGCGGCGGCGCCGAGCTGGGCGAGCAGCGTCCGGTTGTCCTCGATGTGCCAGTCCTCGGTGATCCGGTCGGTCCCGACGTGCTGGATGTCGATCGCGTTGAACTCGACCCGCTGCCCTCGCCCGGCCACGCCGTCGAAGACTCCGGTGAAGTGGCCGCGGAAGACCAGGCGGGCGGTGATCATGTCGCCGGTGATCAGTAGGTCGGCGAGCTCGCAGGTGAGGTCCGGTACGGCCGCGCGGAATGTGCGGGAGGCGAAGGCGGGGCCCGCCGGGCCCTGCGGGCGGCCGTCCGGGAGGGTGTTGTCCCGGAATCCCCGGTCGACGGCGGCGTCCAAGTGGCGCTGTTCCCCGGTGTTCCAGAAGGTGTAGAGGTGCTGCGCGAGCCGGATCTCCTGGGTGGCCCGGCGCTTGCTCAGCGACCCGTCGACGGTCAGGGCGCGCGGCCGGACGAGCTCCGGCGAGCGGTCCACCAGGCGCCAGGCCCGGTCGGAGGCCGCGCCGGCACCGGAGCCGCGGGCGCCCGCGGAACCCTGGGCGGTGGCAGTGGTGGTACCGAGTGCGACGGCGGCGGCGAGCAGACCGGCGGTGGCGAGGGCGGCGGTGCGGAGACGCTTCGGCGAGCGCATGGTTTCGGACATTCCTCTCGTAGGACGGTGGGCGGCGAACGGCGAACGGCGGGCGCCGTGAAGGTGCCCCCGGCCGGTCAGAGCTGCCGCAGCGCGCCGCCGTCGACGGCCCACTCGGCGCCGGTGACCTGCCGGGCGAGCGGCGAGACCAGGTAGGCGACCACCCGGGCGACGTCCTCGGGCGTGCCCAGCCGGGCGCTCGGCAGGCGCCGGACCTCGCGGACGAAGTGGTCGACGGCCGCCTCGACGGGCAGCCCGAAGCCCTCGGCGAGCTGCTCGGCGAAGCCGCCGGGCGCGTCCCAGAGCCGGGTCCGGGTCGGGCCGGGGGAGACCACGTTGGAGCGGACGCCGCGCGGGCCGAACTCCACGGCGAGTGACTTGGAGAGCGAGAGCAGGGCGGTCTTGGCAGCCGCGTAGTCCACCAGCGGGCTGTCGGGCAGCCGGGCGGCCTCGCTGGCGAGGTGCACCAGCGAGCCGCCCCCGCGCAGCAGCGCGGGTACGGCGGCGCGGCTCATCCGGACCGCGGAGTGGAAGTTGAGGTCGAAGGTGGCGCGCCACTGCTCGTCGGTGACCTCCAGGAAGCCGGGCCGGGCGTCCAGGCCGCCGGCGTTGTTCACCAGGGCGTCCAGCCGCCCGTGCCGGGCCAGCACCTGCCCGACGACGCGGTCGGCGGCGCCGGGGTCGGTCACGTCGGCGGCCACGGCCTCCACCCGCTCGCCGAGTGCCGGGACGCCCTCCGGCGAGCGGGCGACGCCGACCACGACCGCGCCCTCGGCGGCGAGCAGCCGCACGGTGGCCTCGCCGATCCCGGCGGAGGCGCCGGTGACGACGACCACCTTGTCGGTGAGCTGAAGATCCATGGGCGGCACTCCTCGGTCGGTCCGGGTTCGCCGGGGGGCGGGCCGGCGAACTGCC
Organism: Kitasatospora sp. NPDC002965; assembly: GCF_040611255.1. Taxonomy (NCBI): domain Bacteria; kingdom Bacillati; phylum Actinomycetota; class Actinomycetes; order Kitasatosporales; family Streptomycetaceae; genus Kitasatospora; species Kitasatospora sp. NPDC002965. The sequence goes on from NZ_JBEXNT010000116.1 coordinate 3,155, forward strand.
TCCACCCTCCGCCGAGCTGGTGCCATGCGTCCAAGGCTTGATTTCTACCGGAATGATGACTTGTGCTCATGGACCCCGCGGCGGACGGCCGGCGTGCGCCGCCCCCGTCCCGGCCGGACCGGTGGCCGGGCCGGCGGCGGGCGAACGGTGAGGGTGACGGAACGCGACGGGAGGGCCCCTCGTGAACGAGGAGCCCTCCCGTGGGTGCGGCCGTGGGTGCGGCCGTGGGTGCGGCCGGCGGGGGCCGGGTCAGTACGCCCGGGCGGCGTTCTCGGCCAGGACGGCGCGGAGCCGGGTGGTGCGGGGCGACGCCGGGCGCTCGGTGACCGCCTGGGGGAGCGCCGGGCCGGCGGCGTGGACCACCGAGAGGTGGCGTTCGCCGCGGCCGAAGGCGGTGTAGACCCACTGGCGGGTGAGCGCCGCGGCCGCGTCGTCGGGCAGGACGACCACGGCACCCGGCCAGCGGCGGCCGACCGCCTGGTGGACGGTCAAGGCCCAGCCGTGCCGGAGCCGGGCGGCCTCGGCCGGCGGGACCGTCCGGCGGGCGCCGTCCGTGTACTCCAGGTGCAGGCCGGTGGCGTCACCGTCGACCACCCGGGCCAGGCGGGTGTGGCCGGGGGCGGGCGAGTCGGCCACCCGGTCGCCCGGGTCGAAGCCGCCGAACCGGCCCGGGCCCGGGTTGAGCCTGGCCTTGGCCGCGGCGTTCAGGGCCCGGGTGCCGGCGGTGCCGCCGTGGCCGGGGGTGAGCAGCACCACCTGCTCGGCCGGGATGCCGAGGGCGCGCGGGATGGAGTCGGTGAGCAGCTGGATGGCCCGGTGGACGGCCTCGCCGCCGTCCTTGGCGGTCAGGATGACCACCTCCTTGTCGGGCGCGTCGACCGGCTGGAGCTCGCCGATGCCGATGCCGGAGACCAGCTCGCCGATCGGGCCGAAGTCCGGCGTCCGGGAGGCCACCGCCGGGCAGACCTTGGCGGTGAGCAGGTCGGCGAAGAACCGGCCGGGGCCCGCCGACCAGAGCTGGCCCGGGTCGCCGCTGAGCACCAGCCGGGTGCCGTCGGCCAGCGACTCCAGCAGGGTGGCGGCCAGTTCGACGTCCAGCAGCGGGGCGTCCAGGACGATCAGGACGTCGAGCGCGAGCGAGCCGTCCGGGGAGCGCCCCGGTCCGGCCACGCCGGCCAGGAGTTCGGCCAGGGTGACGACGGGCGCGGTGCCGGGTGCCCCGGTGAGCGCGGCGAAGGCGGTCCGGCCCTGGTCGGTCCAGGTGGCGGCCCAGGCGCGCAGACCGAGGCCGGTGGCGGCGGTCAGCAGGGCGGCGGGTTCGGCGCGGGCGGCCTCGCCGCCGGTGTGCAGGACGAGGGCGCTCTCGGCGGTGGCCCGGATCAGGGCGGTCGCGGAGGAGGACGGGGCTGCGGCGGCGGCCTCCTCCCAGGCGGTCGGACCGGGTGCGAGGGGCGGCTCGGGGAACTCCTCGGGGGACTGGCCGGTGTCGGCGGTCCCCGCGGGGGCCTCTGCGGCGGCCGGGACCTCCTCGTCGGCCAGGGCCCCTTCGTCCTCGCCGTCGGACGAGTCGTTCGACGAGTCGCCGGACGGCTCCTCCGACGATCCCTCGGAAGGCCCGGCGGCGGCCTGCTCCCCGCCGGTGTCCCCGCCCGTGTCCTCGTCCGCCGGGTCCTCCCCGGGAACGAAGGTCGACATCAGCCGGACCAGCCCGTCCGCCAGGCTCTCCTCCGCCAGCGCCAGCCGCTCCAGCGTGAGCAGCGTGCGGGTCGGCGGCTCGTCCTCCTCGTCGTCGGCGCCGGTGGTGTGGGCCTCGGCGCCGGTGAGTTCCTCCTGGAAGGGCATCGCCCGGCCGTCGAGTACGGCGGCCTGGACGGCGGCGGCGGAGTCCGGCACGCCGAGGCGGTCGAGTCCGGCCGTGACCTCGCCGATCTCCAGGGCCGAGTGGCCGCGCAGGGCCGCCTGCTCCAGCAGCCAGCCGACCAGCGCCTGGGCGCGGCGCGGGTCGCCGGGACCGGCTTCGGGGCCGAGCAGGCCGCGGGCGAAGCCGTCCGCGTGCTCGGGCCGCACGGCGGGCAGGGTCAGTACCGCCCACGGGTCCCTGCGCAGCTGCTCGGCGGCGCTGTCGCCGAACGCGGCCACGGCGGCCGGTGCCAGGTCGGCCGGGGCGCCGCCTGCGGCGAGCACCTCGGCCGTGTCCCGCAGCGCCTGGTCCCGCTGCTCGTCGGTGACGGGCCCGGCGGCTGCGGTCGCGGCGCTCCCGGGCGCGGGCCGATCGGTCGGAGCCTCGGTGGCGGAAGCCCGGGGAGCGGCGGCGGACCCGGCCGCCGATGTGGTGCCGGCCGCCCCGCCACCGCCCCTGCTGCCGCCGCGGTCGCCTCCGCCGGGCCGCCCGACGGCCCGGACCGCCTCGGCCAGCGCCGCCACGGCCGCCGCCTTGTCGGCCTTGCCGGCCTCGTCGTCGGACGCGGGCGCAGGGACGGACGCGGGCGCAGACGCGGACGCAGGTGCGGGCGTGGACGAGGGGTCGGGAGAGGGTGCGGGGACGGCGGCGGAGCCGCCGGTGCCCGGGGTCGCCGAAGTCTCCTCCGGAGCGCCGTTCTCCGTGTCACTCATCGTTCGCTCCACAAAAGCTCAACTCCACTGCTGGGCACCGGCCGCCCCGTCGTGCGGGCGGTCGGCAGGTTCGGGCCGGCTGCGCGCCGCGCGGGGCGGCCGGGCCGACGATCGGTCGGTTCGGTACAACAGGGTCGGCACATGCCGGCGGGCCGTACGGCCCGGTCCGTACGAGACGGACCGTACGGACGCCGCAGGCGGTGCGGACGGCCACAGGCACTACATCACGTCGTTCGTTACGGGGTCGGGTCCGGTCCGTCGGGTCGCGGGGCGGGGGCGAGCCGTCCTACAGCTCGCTCCACCCCTGGTCGGGGTAGCGGTGGACCGGCGCCGAGATGTCGTCGAGCGCACCGCGGATCTCACTCGGAAGCGTAAGTGCCTCCACCGACAACGACGCCTGCAACTGCGCCACCGTCCGCGCGCCGACCAGCGCGCTCGCCACCCCGGGCCGGTCCCGGACCCACGCCAGCGCCACCGCCAGCGGGCTGCTGCCGAGCCCGTCGGCGGCGGTGGCGACGGCGTCCACGATCCGTCGGGACCGCTCCCCGAGGTACGGCTGCACGAACCCGGTGAGGTACGGCGAGGCGCCGCGCGAGTCCTGCGGGACGCCGTGCCGGTACTTCCCGGTGAGCACGCCGCGCCCGAGCGGGGAGGAGGCGAGCAGGCCGACCCCGCCGTCCTCCGCGGCGGGCACCGCCTCCCGCTCGATCCCGCGCTGGAGCAGCGAGTACTCCAGCTGCGCGCCGGCCAGCGGGACCCGGCCGTGGTGGGCGTTCTGCCAGGTGGCCGCCCTGGCGAGCTGCCAGCCGCTGTAGTCGCAGACCCCGACGTACCGGGCGCGCCCGGAGGCGACGGCGATGTCCAGGGCGCTGAGGGTCTCCTCGACCGGCGTGGCCGGGTCGAAGGCGTGCACCTGCCAGAGGTCGACGTAGTCGGTGCCGAGCCGGCGCAGCGAGGCGTCGAGGGCGGCGAGCAGGTGGCCGCGGGAGCCGTCGAAGCGGCGGCCGGAGGCGGGGACGCTGCCCGCCTTGGTGGCGATGACCAGGTCGGAGCGGGGGATCAGGCTGTCGGTGAGCCGGGAGAGCAGGTACTCGGCGTCGCCGTCGGCGTAGACGTCGGCGGTGTCGACCAGGTTGCCGCCGGCGTCCACGAACTCCTTGAGCTGCTCGGCGGCCGTCTGCTCGTCGGTGTCGCGGCCCCAGGTCATGGTGCCGAGGCCGAGCCGGGAGACCTGCAGCCCGGTGCGGCCGAGGTGACGCTTTTCCATCGGACGGGCCCTCTCACTGGCCGATATCGAGGGGACATCGGGCGGACGTCGGGGGGAGATCTGGGGGAGATCGGGGGGCAAACGCGCAGGTGGGGCATGGCGCCCCCACGTCGGCTGAGCGTAGCGGCCGGTGCCCGGGCAGGTGTGCAGACCCGCAGAACGATCACCGCCCGCCCGGTCGTCCGGGGCGCGGCCCGAATGTGACCCGGGTCACTGCTACCGGCCAGTAGCATGGCCGCCGGACGCCCGGTTACCCTCACGGAACACCTGACTGGAAGGCAGTGCCATGCGACTCGGTATCAACCTCGGCTACTGGGGACTCGGCATGGACGCCGACAACGTCGCCGTCGCGCAGGAGGCCGACCGGCTCGGCTACTCGGTCTGCTGGGCGGCCGAGGCCTACGGGTCGGACGCGGCCACCGTGCTGTCGTTCGTCGCGGCCCGGACCGAGCGGATCGACGTCGGCTCGGCCATCTTCCAGATCCCGGCCCGCACCCCGGCGATGACCGCGATGACCGCGGCGACCCTGGACACCCTCTCCGGCGGCCGGTTCCGGCTGGGCCTCGGCGTCTCGGGCCCCCAGGTCTCCGAGGGCTGGTACGGCGTGAAGTTCGACAAGCCGCTGGCCCGCACGCGCGAGTACGTCGAGATCATCCGCAAGGCGATGTCCCGCGAGCGGCTGGTCCACGAGGGCGAGCACTGGACGCTGCCGTTGCCCGGCGGGCCCGGCAAGCCGATCAAGCTCACCGTGCACCCGGTCCGCGAGCACATCCCGCTGTACATCGCCGCGATCGGCCCGAAGAACCTCGAACAGACCGGCGAGATCGCCGACGGCTGGCTGGGCATCTTCTTCGCCCCCGAGCACGCCGCGCTCTCGCTCGACCCGCTGAAGGCCGGCCGGGCCAAGGCGGGCAGGGAGCTGGAGGGCTTCGACCTCTGCCCGACCGTCACCATCGCGGTCGGCGAGGACATCAAGGCGGGCGTCGACTCCCAGCGCTCCTACGCCGCGCTCTACATCGGCGGAATGGGCAGCAAGGAGAAGAACTTCTACAACCAGCTCACGCGCCGCATGGGCTACGAGCAGGCCGCCGACGAGATCCAGGAGCGCTACCTGGCCAAGGACTACGCCGGTGCGGCGGCGGCCGTCCCGCACGACCTGATCGACGCCACCTCGCTGGTCGGCGACACCGCGCGGATCGCCGACCGGATGCAGGCCTACGCGGACGCGGGCGTCACCACGCTGACCCTGGCGCCGTCCGGCTTCACCCTGGACGAGCGGCTCCGGGCGCTGCGCACCGGTGTCGAGGCGCTGGAGCGCGCCGGGCTGGCCTGACCCGCGGGCCCGGAGCGAAGCCGGGTCGGGCCCGGGGCGGGCCCGGAGCAGAGACCGGGGACCGGGGTGGAGGGGCCGGAGCCGGGGAGGTGGCGCGAGGCCCCCACCCCGGCCCGTCTCACAGCCAGCCGTGCCGCTTGAACACCCGGTGCAGCACCAGGCAGACCGTCACCATCACCCCGACCGCGGCCGGGTACCCCCAGGGCTGGCGGAGCTCGGGCATGTCGTCGAAGTTCATGCCGTACACGCCGGCGATCATCGTCGGCACGGCGGCCAGCGCCGCCCAGGCGGAGATCTTCCGCATGTCGTTGTTCTGCTGCACGCTCACCTGCGCCAGGTTGGCGGCGAGGATGTCGGAGAGCAGCCGGTCCATGCCCTCCACCTGGTCGTTGGCCCGGGCCAGGTGGTCGGCGACGTCCCGCAGGTAGGGCAGCGCCTCGGGGCGGACGAACGGGACGCCGCCGCGCTCCAGCCGCAGCATCGGGTCGAGCAGCGGCCCGGTGGCCCGGCGGACGGTCACCAGCTGCCGCTTGTATCCGTAGATCCGGCTCGCGATGTCGCGGCCGACCCGGCCGGGGGCGAACACGTCGGCCTCCAGCTCGTCGAGGTCCGCCTGGAGCCCGACGGCCACGTCCACGTACCCGTCCACCACCCGGTCGCAGACCGAGTGCAGCACGGCGCTCGGGCCGTACCTGAGCAGCTCGGGCTGCTCCTCCAGCTCGTGGCGCAGCTCGCCGAGCGGGGTGTCGGCACCGTGGCGGACCGTCATCACGAAGTCCTCGCCGACGAAGAGCATCACCTCGCCACTGGTGACGGCGTGGCCGTCGGGGTGGTAGCCGAGCGTCTTGAGGGCCACGAAGAGCGATCCCTGGTAGGCCTCCACCTTGGGGCGCTGGTGGGCGCTGACCGCGTCCTCGACCGACAGCGGGTGCAGGCCGAACTCGGTGCTGACCTCGTCGAGTTCCTCGGTGGTGGGTTCGAACAGGCCTATCCAGACGAAGCCGCCCCGGCCTGCCGCCCGTGCGGCGGCGAGGGAGCCGGCGGGGTCCGCGGGCGTCGCGACCGGGCGGCCGTCCCGGTAGATGGCGCAGTGGACGATCATGCGGGTCATTGTCGCCCCTGGGGCGCCCCGGGGGGTACCTGCCGCGACCGGCGGCGCGGGCCGTCGGCCGGGCCCGGCGCGATCCTCAGCCCGGCCCGGCAAGATCCTTTCGACCCCGCGGGGAGCCGGGAAGCCGTAGGGTGGGCCCCATGCCGACCCTGCTGCTCGTCCGCCACGGCCGCTCCACCGCGAACACCGCCGGAATCCTGGCCGGTTGGACCCCGGGGGTGGACCTCGACGACACCGGGCGCGAACAGGCGGCCGCGCTGGCCGGCCGACTCGCCGGGATCCTGCTGGTCCAGGCGGTCAGCAGCCCCCTGGAGCGGTGCCGGCAGACCCTGGAGCCGCTGCTCGCGGTCCGGCCCGAGCTGGCCGGTCCCGAGAGGGGCGGTTCCGCACCGGGCGAGCCCGCCCTCGACGAGCGGCTCGGCGAGTGCCACTACGGCGACTGGACCGGCAGGCCGCTCGCGGAGCTGGCGAAGGAACCGCTCTGGCGCACCGTCCAGGACCACGCGGCGGCGGCGGCGTTCCCCGGCGGGGAGTCGCTGCGCGAACTGAGCCACCGGACGGTCGGCGCGGTCCGCGAGTGGAACGAGAAGGTCGCGGCCGAGCACGGCGAGGACGCGGTCTGGATCGCCTGCTCGCACGGCGACGTGATCAAGGCGGTGGTGGCCGACGCGCTCGGTCTGCACCTCGACCACTTCCAGCGGATCAACGTCGACCCCTGTTCGGTGACCGCGATCCGCTACACCGCGCGGCGCCCCTTCGTGCTGAGGATGGGTGACTCCGGCGACCTCACCTCGCTGGCCCCGAGGCCGGCCGGCCCGGGCCGGCCGGGGGGTCCGGGGGCGCCCGACGGCGACCCGGCGTCGAGCGGGGACGCCGTGGTCGGCGGCTCCACCGGGACGGCCTGAGCACCACCGCACGGCCCGGGGCCGCGCCGGACAGCCCGTCGCGGCGAACCTCCGCCCGCGGTGCCCTGTTCGCGGGCCTCCCCGCCCGGGGCTCGGCTCCCCGGCGCGGCCCGGGAGGTCGTAGGGTGACCATGAGTCCCCCGGACCCCGGCCGACCCCCATATCCCCGAACGATCCCTACGACGATCGAGACGATCCGGAGCGAGAGCGTGCCCCGTCAGGTCTACTTCTACGACCAGCCCGAACGGTTCGTGGCCGGCACCGTCGGCCAGCCCGGCGCCCGGGCGTTCTACCTCCAGGCGAGCGCCCGGGGGCGGATCACCAGCGTGCTGCTGGAGAAGACCCAGGTGACCGCGCTCGCCGAGCGGATCGAGGAGGTCCTCGACGAGGCGCTGCGCCGCAGCGGCGGATCGGCGTCCATCCCGCCGACCGCCCCGCAGGACCTGCTCGACACCGCGCCGCTGGACCTGCCGCTGGAGCAGGAGTTCCGGGTCGGCACGATGGCGCTGGCGTGGGACACCGTGGACAGCTGCCTGGTGGTCGAGGCGCAGGCCCTGGTCGAGGACGAGGAGGAGGGCGCCGCCGTCTTCGAGGACGACGAGAACGGCCCGGACATGCTCCGGGTGCGGCTCTCCGGCGCGATGGCCCGGGTGTTCGCCAAGCGGGCGCTGGACCTGGTGGCGGCCGGTCGCAAGCCCTGCCCGTTCTGCAACCTGCCGCTCGACCCGGAGGGCCACCTGTGCCCGCGCGCGAACGGCTACCGGCGCTGAACACCGGGACCCCGCCCCGGGCCGAGGGCCCCGACGCCGCCGGGCCCGCGACCGCCGCGCCGGACGCCCCCGGGCCCGGAACGGCCACCGGCGGCGACACGGCCACCGACGGCGACACGGGCGCCGACACCGTCGAGGCGCCCAGGGCCGACCCGGTGGCGGCCGCCGCGCTCGCCGCCGACCCGTCCACCGCGCTGCGCCTGCTCCGCGAGGGCACCCTGACCGTCCACGGGCGGCTCACCGACGCCTCCAACGCCGCGCTCTACTGCACCGTCGCGCTGGACGACCGCACCGCCCAGGCGGTCTACAAACCGGTGGCCGGCGAACGTCCGCTGTGGGACTTCCCGGACGGCACCCTGGCCGGCCGCGAGATCGCCGCGTACGAGGTGTCGGCCGCCACCGGCTGGGCGCTGATCCCGCCGACCGTGCTGCGCGAGGGCCCGCACGGGCCGGGCATGGTGCAGCTCTGGGTGGAGCCGGACCCGGACGCCGAGCCGCTGCTCGCACTCCAGGACCCGCGCGGCGCGGAGGCGGGCTGGTTGCCGATCGTCCGGGCCGAGGTGGGCGGCGGGCGCACCGCCCTGCTGGTGCACCCCGACGACGAGCGGCTGCGGCGGCTCGCGGTGCTGGACGCCGTCCTCAACAACGCGGACCGCAAGGGCGGCCACCTGATCCCGGCCGCCGACGGCCGGATCTACGGCATCGACCACGGCGTCACCTTCAACACCGAGGGCAAGCTGCGCACCCTGCTCTGGGGCTGGGCCGGGCAGCCGTTGCCCGCCGAGTCCGCGGAGGTGCTGGCCGGACTGGCCGAGGAGTTGGACGGCGCGCTGGGGGCGCGGCTGGCGCCGCACCTGACCGTCGCCGAACTGGACGCCACCCGGGCGCGGGTGGCGGCGCTGCGCGTCACCGGGGCCCACCCGCTGCCGTCCGAGGACTGGCCGTCCATCCCGTGGCCGCCGATCTGACCCGGGCACACCCGGGCGGGGAGCGCCCCGTCCGGCCGTGCAGCCCGGCCCGCGGCGCCCTGCCGTAGGACCCGGCCGTAGAACCCTGCGGTGGGGCCCGGCCGCAGGACCGGCCCGTAGCGCCCGGCCCGTCGCGACACCACCGTGTCCGAACCACCCGGCCGTGGCCGCGCCTGTGCGTCCGACGGGCCTCCGCAGCCGGAAGTGGTCTGGACCGGTAAGCCGGACCGGCCGCACACTGCGACGATGGACGAGCGACGGACCACCCCCCACCTGGACCTGCCGCTGCACCGCTTACAGGTCCCGTTGCCGCATCTGCTCCCCTTCGCGATCGGCAGTTTCGACACCATCGGCCCGCTCTCCCGCGCGGGCTTCCCCCACCGGCACTCCTTCTACGAGATCGTGTACGTCACCGGCGGACGCGGCGCCCACGTCCTCGACCTGGCCCACCGGTCGCTGCAACCACCGCAGTTGTGCGTGATCGCGCCCGGCCAGGTGCACTACTGGGCGGACGCGGACGACCTCACCGGGCAGGTGGTCCTCTTCAACGAGGACTTCCTGCTCGCCCACCCCCAGGACCTCGCCGCGCTGCGCACCCTGGCGGCCCGTCCGGCCGTGCGGCTGGGCGAGCAGGCCGGCCCGATCGCCGCGCTGCTGGCCGACATGGAGGAGGAGTTCCGGGCCCGGCCGACCGGCTACCCGGGGGTCCTGCGGGCCAGTCTGCACATTCTCATCGTCCGTGCGCTGCGGGCCTGTTCGCCGGCCGGGCCGGGGGCGTCCCCCGGTCGCACCGGCGATCTGGCCACCGCCTTCACCCGGCTGGTCGCGACCTCGGGCGGGGTGCAGCGTTCGGTCGCCTCCTGCGCCCACGAGCTGGGCGTCTCGGTGAGCCACCTGCAGGCCATGGTCAAACAGGCGACCGGCCGGACGCCGGGCCGGCTGATCCGCCAGCAGCAGACCCTGGAGGCGAAACGCCTGCTGGCCTGCACCGAACTGACGGTCCGCCAGGTCTCCAGGGAGGCCGGGTTCGGTGATCCGGCGTACTTCTGCCGGTTCTTCCGCCGGGAGACCGGGATGACGCCGGGGGAGTTCCGTACCCGGGTCGGAGGAAATCACCACGATCCCCGGATCAGGTCCATCGCGGCGGCTCCGGACGGCCCGTAGTTTGACTGCTGGCCACCGGCGGCCCGCCCGGCGCGAGCGGGTCGGTCGCCGGCCGGGTCCTTGTCATGCCCCCACCATGGCAAGGGCCGCCCCCAGACCGCCCCCCACGGGCTCCGGTGCAGGTCCCTGCACCGTCCCCTACCCCTGGCACGAACGATCCCCCACACTCACACCGAAGGAGTCGGCGCATGCCCGCGTCCGAAGAGCCCACCACCGGGACGGACGGTCCGATCGACCGCCGGATCAGCCGCAAGACCGTCCTGAGGGCCGCCGCCGTGCTCGGCACCGCACCGCTGCTGGTCGGCGGTGGCGTCGCACTGGCCCGTGACCGGGTCGGCACCGGCGAGACCCCCGATTTCACCCCGGCCTGCCACGACGGCGACGCTCCCACCATCGAGCAGACCGAAGGCCCGTACTTCAAGCCCAACTCCCCGCTGCGCAGCTCGCTGATCACCAGCAGCACGCCGGGCACCCGGCTCACCGTCAGCGGCTTCGTCTTCGGCCGCGCGTGCCTGCCGATCTCCGGTGTACTGCTGGACTTCTGGCAGGCCGACGTCAACGGCGCCTACGACAACGCCGGCTTCAACTTCCGCGGCCACCAGTTCACCGACGCCAAGGGCGCGTTCAGCCTGACCACGATCGTGCCCGGCCTCTACCCGGGCCGCACCCGGCACATCCACGTCAAGCTCCAGGCGCCCGGCCGGCCGGTGCTCACCACCCAGCTCTACTTCCCGAACGAGCCGCGCAACAGCACCGACACCATCTACGACGCGCGGCTGCTGATGAACGTCCGCCAGGTCGGGTCGGCGAAGGAGGGCACGTACGACTTCGTCCTCAACGTGCCGCAGACGCCCAACCCGACCCAGACCCCCACCCAGACGCCCACCCAGACCCCGACCTCGACCCCGACGTCGACCCCCACGGGCGGGACCACGACGTGGACCGTGGGCACCTCCTACAACGCGGGCGACCGCGTCACCTATGCCGGCGTCTCCTACCGCTGCCTCCAGGGGCACACAGCCTTCCCGGGCTGGGAGCCGCCGAACGTTCCGGCCCTCTGGCAGCGGCTGTAGCGGCTCCGGCCGTATCACCGGTGGGTCGCGAGCGCCCGGTCGGCGGCAGGGCCGGCCGGGCGCCTCGATCGGACCCCTCCCACCAACGGGCAGGGGTCGTCAAGCCATGCGCACTATCAGTCCAGAACCGCTCAGGCAACGAAAGCAGGCGAATCCAGTCGATCTTCCCGACTGGTTAGGCTTTCAAATGTTCGCGCGGTTAAAGTCATTCCCATGCATGCCTGGCCCGCTTCCGAGGTTCCCGCCCTGCCTGGTCAGGGGCTCCCCCTTCGTATCCACGACACCGCTACGGGTGTCGTCCGGGAGGTCGTGCCGCAGGACGGCGCCGCCCGGATCTACGTCTGCGGCATCACGCCCTACGACGCGACCCACATGGGCCACGCCGCCACCTACAACGCCTTCGACCTGGTGCAGCGCGTGTGGAAGGACGCCGGCCACGACGTCCTGTACGTCCAGAACGTCACCGACGTGGACGACCCGCTGCTGGAGCGCGCCGTCGCCACCGGACAGGACTGGACGGTGCTGGCCGAGCGCGAGACCGCGCTCTTCCGCGAGGACATGACCGCCCTGAGGCTGCTCCCGCCGGCCCATTACATCGGCGCCGTGGAGTCGATCCCGTGGATCGTCCCGCTGGTCCAGAAGCTGCTGGCGAGCGGGGCCGCCTACGAGCTGGACGGCGACATCTACTTCTCCGTCGAGTCCGACCCGCACTTCGGCGAGGTCTCCGGGCTCGCCCGCGAGGCCATGCACCCGGTCTTCGCCGAGCGTGGCGGCGACCCGGACCGCCCCGGCAAGCGCCACCCGCTGGACGCGCTGCTCTGGCTCGCCGCCCGTCCGGGCGAGCCCGCCTGGGACACCGAGCTCGGCCACGGCCGCCCCGGCTGGCACATCGAGTGCGTCGCGATCGCCCTGCAGTACCTGGGGATGTCCTTCGACATCCAGGGCGGCGGCAGCGACCTGTCCTTCCCGCACCACGAGATGGGCGCCGCGCACGCCCAGGTCGCCACCGGCGCCCACCCGTACGCCAAGACGTACGTGCACGCCGGCATGGTCGGCCTGGACGGGCACAAGATGTCCAAGTCCCGCGGCAACCTGGTCTTCGTCTCGGCCCTGCGCCGGGAGGGCGTCGACCCGGCCGCGATCCGTCTCGCCCTGCTCTCGCACCACTACCGCGAGGACTGGGAGTGGACCAAGGCCACCCTGGACGAGGCCGTCGAGCGCCTCGCCCGCTGGCGCGCCGCGGTCAGCCGCCCGGACGGACCGGACGCCGAGCAGCTGCTCACCGAGGTCCGCGCGGCGCTCGCCGAGGACCTGGACGCGCCCGCCGCGCTCGCCGCGGTGGACCGCTGGGCGGAGCGACAGCAGACCGGGGGCGGGTCCGACATCGGCGCGCCCGGCCTGGTCACCCGCACCGTGGACGCGCTGCTCGGCATCGCGCTGTAGCCGTCGGCCGCTCCGCGGCGCGGGCGTCCGGCCGAGGACGCCACCGCCGCGCGGGCGCCGACACGTCGAGGGGGTGACGGGACCGTGGTCCCGTCACCCCCTCGACGCAGGCGGTGGAGTGCGGTGCGCGGCCGCGCCGGCGACCGCGCGGGGAGGTGTCAGTCCTCCTCGGCGCCGTCCTGACTCTCCCGGGAGCCGGGTGACTCCGGCTCGCTCGGGCGCTCCGCCGTGGCGTGCCCGGCGACCGGCTTCTCACCGGTCGGTCCGACGTTCTCCCGCCGCCGCAGGTACCGCTCGAACTCGCGGGCGATCGCGTCGCCCGAGGCCTCCGGCAGGTCGGCGGTGTCCTGGGCCTCCTCCAGCTGCTGGACGTACTCGGCGACCTCGCTGTCCTCGGCGGCCAGCTGGTCCACCCCCAGCTGCCAGGCCCGGGCGTCCTCGCCGAGCTCGCCCGGCGGGATGCGCAGGTCCAGCAGGTCCTCCAGCTTGTTCACCAGTGCGAGGGTCGCCTTCGGGTTGGGGGGCTGCGCGACGTAGTGCGGCACCGCGGCCCAGAGCGTCACCGCCGGCACCCCGGCGTGCGTGCACGCCTCCTGGAGCACCCCGACGATCCCGGTCGGACCCTCGTACCGGCTCTCCTCCAGCTCCAGGCGGCGGGCCAGGTCGGGGTCGGAGGTGACCCCGCTGACCGGCACCGGGCGGCTGTGCGGGGTGTCGCCGAGCAGGGCGCCCAGGATCACGACCAGCTCGACCCCGAGCTCGTGCGCGAAGTTGAGCAGCTCGTTGCAGAACGAGCGCCAGCGCATGCTGGGCTCGATGCCGCGCACCAGCACGACGTCCCGGGTGGTCGGCTCGGTCACCCGGATCACCGAGAGCCGGGTGGTGGGCCAGGTGATCCGGCGGACGCCGCCGTCCAGCCAGACCGTGGGCCGGTTGACCTGGAAGTCGTAGTAGTCCTCCGCGTCGAGGGCGGCGAACACCTTGCCGCCCCAGGTCTCGTCCAGATGCGCCAGTGCCGCGGAGGCGGCGTCGCCCGCATCGTTCCACCCCTCGAAGGCGCAGACCATCACCGGGTCGATCAACTCGGGAACATCTTCCAGCTCGATCACCCAGCGTCTCCCTCCGGTCGGCTGCCGCCGCCCCATCCGGCCGTGCCCGGATGCCGGCGGGCCGGATGCCGACGGTCGAACCTCTCGTCACCCATGGAACGCCTCGCTCCATGGTCCCTACCTGCCCAGCCTACGGGCTTTGAAGCCCCGTTCCGGCGGGCACCGGGACAGTCTGGGGGAGGCGGGCGCCACGATCCAGCGGTTATCCCGCCGCTCGCCCGTTCCCCGGCCGGCCCCTCCTCCCTCCGCTCGTCCGGGCGGTCGCCGCGCTGCCCGGCTGCCGCGGCGCGCCCGCCCGGCGGTGCGGCGCGATGATGGAGGCGGGGCCGGACGCGGGGCGTGAGGAGCCGACGGATGAACGGACGGCTGTGGACCGGTGCCGGCGTGGTGCTGGCGACCGGGGCCGGTGCGGTACTGGCGATGCTGGCCGCCGGTCGGAGGCTGCCGGTGGAGCACGTCAGCGAGGGCGGTCTGGAGCTGGCCCAGTCGCCCGGCGCGGTCTGGGAGGTACTGACCGACCTCGGCCTCCACCCGGCCTGGCGCCAGGGCCTGGCCCACGTCGAGGTCCTGCCCGCGACCGCCGACGGCCTGGCCCGCTGGCGCGAGTACGGCCGGCACGGGCACACCACCTACGAGGTGCTGGAGAGCGAGGCCCCGCACCGCCTGGTGACCGGGATCGCGGACCGCGACCTCCCGTACGGCGGCACCTGGACGTACCGGCTGACGCCGGTCGGCGGGGGCTGCACGCTGACCGTCACCGAACGCGGCGAGGTCTACGGACCGTTCTACCGGGCCGTCCTGCACTACGTGACGGGCGAGGACGCCACCGTCCGCCGCTTCCTGGGCGACCTGGCCCACCGGATGGCCGCCCCGCTCCCCGCCTCGCCGGCCTGAGGCCGGGGCCCGTAAGGCCCCCGGCCCCGCTCAGCGGACCCAGTGGCGCCGGTAGTCCGTCCAGTTCTGCTCGGTCGCGGCGAAGTCCACGTACAGCCCGACACCGAAGTTCTGCCGGTCGAGGTCGTACCGGCCCAGGCCCAGCCGGATGCCCCGGATGCCGGCGGTCACCGTCTCGGCGCGACCCCAGTGGCCCCACTTGTCCTCCCAGTAGAACGGCAGGCCCATCAGCAGGTCCACGTCCTCCGGGGTGGCCTCCAGCGCGAGCTCGGTCTGGTAGGCGTTGTAGCCGCCGTACAGCGACTCGGTCGGCATGCTGGAGTCGTACGTCATCACGGCGACCTGGTCGACCCGGCGGGCGGTCTCGGCGAAATAGGCCTGATCCCACCACTTGCCGTGGTCGGTCAACGCGATGGCCACGTTGTGCTGGTAAGGCAGCGGATCGATCTGCGGGACGGCCACCGAGAGCTTGGTGCCGCGTTCGGCCGTGACCGGGCGGACCTGGTCGAGCAGGGCGAGCCAGCCCTTCGAACCGGGCCGGATCGGCTCCATGTCGAAGTGCACGCCGTCGAAGCCGAGATCGAGCACCTGGCGGGCGGAGGCGGTGACCCGGTCCCGGGTGGCGGCGTCCTCCAGGTCCAGCGCGTCCTTCTCGGGCTTGACCTCGTCGCCCAGCCAGCTCTGCACCCGGATCCCGGGCAGTGCCCGGTGCGCCTCCTCGGTGAACCAGCGGGCCCGGGGGTGCACGGAGGGCGGCAGGGAGCCGTCGTGCTCCAGCGGGCCGGTGTGCACGTACAGGTCCCGGATGCCGGTTCCGGCCAGCCGCCGGGCGAGCGCGGCGATGTCCGCGTCACCCTTCCGGCCGTCGACCCAGGCGTGGCCGAGCCAGACCGCGTCGCGACCGCGGGTACGCGCCTCGGGCGACGGGTCGCCGACGTACTGGAGACGCAGCGCGAGGGCCGCCGAGCCGATCGGAACCACCACGACGGCCAGCGCCACCAGCGCCGTTGCCAGCGACTTCCGCCATCGGGACCAGCTCCGCCAGCGGACGCGCAGCGCCCGGGCCCAGGCGGCGGGAACCGCCCCGATCCGACCCGCACGTGTCCGGAATCCACCCATAGCGTCGCTCTCCCCTCGCGGACGAGGGCTCAGGATACGAAATGGGTGCTCTGCTCCCAGCAGGGGCCGGATACCCTGGCCACGTGCGTCCCCGACTCAGCGGGTGCGCAAAGCCGACAGCCGTCGCACCCAGGGAGAAGCCCCATGGCCACTGCAGCCGACCCGTCCGTCACCCAGCAGAGCCGCGCGAACGCGCTGCGTGAGGCACTGGCCACCCGTGTGGTGGTCGCCGACGGGGCGATGGGCACCATGCTCCAGGCCCAGGACCCGACGCTGGAGGACTTCCAGGACCTGGAGGGCTGCAACGAGGTCCTCAACCTGACCCGGCCCGACATCGTCCGCTCCGTCCACGACGCGTACTTCGCGGTGGGCGTGGACTGCGTGGAGACCAACACCTTCGGCGCCAACCACTCGGCGCTCGGCGAGTACGACATCCCGGAGCGCGTCTTCGAGCTCTCCGAGGCCGGGGCCCGCATCGCCCGCGAGGCCGCCGACCAGCACACCGGGACCGACGGCCGGACCCGCTGGGTGCTCGGCTCGATCGGCCCCGGCACCAAGCTGCCGACCCTCGGCCACGCCCCGTACGCGACGCTCCGCGAGGGCTTCCGGCAGAACGCGGCGGGCCTGATCGCCGGCGGTGCGGACGCCCTGCTGGTGGAGACCAGCCAGGACCTGCTGCAGACCAAGGCCGCGATCCTGGGTTCCAAGGCCGCCCTCGCGGACGCGGGCCTCGACCTCCCGGTGCTGGTCCAGGTGACCGTGGAGACCACCGGCACCATGCTGCTGGGCTCCGAGATCGGAGCCGCGCTGACCGCGCTGGAGCCGCTCGGCGTCGACTACATCGGTCTGAACTGCGCCACCGGCCCGGCCGAGATGAGCGAGCACCTGCGGTACCTGGCCAAGAACGCGCGGATCGGCCTCTCCTGCATGCCGAACGCCGGTCTGCCGGTGCTGGGCAAGGACGGCGCGCACTACCCGCTGAGCCCGGCCGAGCTGGCCGACGCGCACGACGTCTTCACCCGCGAGTACGGGCTGTCGCTGGTCGGCGGCTGCTGCGGCACCACCCCCGAGCACCTGCGCCAGGTGGTCGAGCGGGTCCAGGGCCGGCCGGTCACCGTGCGCGACCCGCGTCCCGAGCCCTCGGCGGCCTCGCTCTACCAGGCGGTGCCCTTCCGCCAGGACACCTCGTACCTGGCGATCGGCGAGCGCACCAACGCCAACGGTTCGAAGAAGTTCCGCGAGTCGATGCTGGCCGGCGACTGGCAGGCCTGCGTGGAGATCGCCCGGGACCAGATCCGGGACGGCTCGCACCTGCTGGACCTCTGCGTGGACTACGTCGGCCGCGACGGCGTCGCCGACATGAAGGAGATCGCCGGCCGGCTGGCGACGGCCTCCACCCTGCCGATCGTGCTGGACTCCACCGAGCCGGAGGTGCTGCGCGCCGGTCTGGAGTCGCTCGGCGGGCGCGCCCTGCTGAACTCGGTGAACTACGAGGACGGCGACGGCCCGGACACCCGCTTCGGGCGGATCGCCTCGCTGGCCCGCGAGCACGGCGCCGGCCTGATCGCGCTGACCATCGACGAGGAGGGCCAGGCCCGCACCGCCGACAAGAAGGTCGAGATCGCCGAGCGGCTGATCGCCCAGCTCACCACCGAGTACGGCATCGACGAGGGCTCGATCCTGGTCGACTGCCTGGCGTTCACCCTGGGCACCGGGCAGGAGGAGTCCCGCCGCGACGGCATCGAGACCATCGAGGCGATCCGCGAGCTCAAGCGCCGCCACCCGGACGTGCAGACCACCCTCGGCCTGTCCAACATCTCCTTCGGCCTCAGCCCGGCCGCCCGTATGGTGATCAACTCGGTCTTCCTGAACGAGTGCGTCGAGGCGGGCCTGGACTCGGCGATCGTGCACGCCTCCAAGATCGTGCCGATGGCCCGGATCCCCGAGGACCAGCGCGAGGTCGCCCTCGACCTGGTCTACGACCGCCGCAGCGAGGGCTACGACCCGCTGCAGAAGCTGCTCCGGCTCTTCGAGGGCGTCTCCTCGGCCTCCGTCCGGGCGTCCAAGGCGGAGGAGCTGGCCGCGCTTCCGCTGGAGGAGCGCCTGCAGCGGCGGATCATCGACGGCGAGCGGAACGGCCTGGAGGCCGACCTCGACGAGGCGCTGACGGAGCGCCCGGCGCTGGAGATCGTCAACAGCACGCTGCTGGCCGGCATGAAGGTGGTCGGCGAGCTGTTCGGCTCCGGCCAGATGCAGCTGCCGTTCGTGCTCCAGTCCGCCGAGGTGATGAAGACCGCGGTGGCGCACCTGGAGCCGCACATGGAGAAGTCCGACGACGAGGGCAAGGGCACCATCGTGCTGGCCACCGTCAAGGGCGACGTCCACGACATCGGCAAGAACCTGGTCGACATCATCCTGTCCAACAACGGCTACAACGTGGTCAACCTGGGCATCAAGCAGCCGGTCTCGGCGATCCTGGACGCCGCGCAGGAGCACCGGGCCGACGTCATCGGGATGTCCGGCCTGCTGGTGAAGTCCACCGTGATCATGAAGGAGAACCTGGAGGAGCTGAACCAGCGCAAGCTGGCGGCCGACTACCCGGTGATCCTCGGCGGTGCCGCGCTCACCCGCGCCTACGTCGAGCAGGACCTGCACGAGATCTACGAGGGCGAGGTCCGCTACGCCCGGGACGCCTTCGAGGGCCTGCGGCTGATGGACGCGCTGATCGCGGTCAAGCGCGGTGTGCCGGGCGCCACCCTGCCGGAGCTGAAGCAGCGCCGGCACGCACGGGTGGAGGTCGAGGAGCCCGAGGAGGTCAACCTCGGCCAGATCCGCTCGGACGTCGCCGTCGACAACCGGGTGCCCGAGCCGCCGTTCTGGGGTGACCGGATCGTCAAGGGCGTGCCGTTCGCCGACTACGCGAGCTGGCTGGACGAGGACGCCCTGTTCAAGGGCCAGTGGGGCCTGAAGGCCGCCCGGAGCGGGGACGGCCCCTCGTACGAGGAGCTGGTGGAGACCGAGGGCCGGCCGCGGCTGCGGATGTGGCTGGACCGGCTGCAGACCGAGGGCTGGCTGGAGGCGGCCGTCATCTACGGCTTCTACCCGGCCAACTCCAAGGGCGACGACCTGATCGTCTTCCACGAGGACGGCACCGAGCGGACCCGCTTCACCTTCCCGCGCCAGCGGCGCGGGCGCCGGCTCTGCCTGGCCGACTTCTTCCGCCCGGAGGAGTCCGGGGTCCGCGACGTGCTCGGCCTCCAGGTGGTCACCATGGGCAACCGGATCTCCGAGGCGGCCAACGAGCTGTTCGCCGACAACTCCTACCGCGACTACCTGGAGCTGCACGGCCTCTCCGTCCAGCTGGCCGAGGCGCTGGCCGAGTTCTGGCACGCCCGGGTCCGCTTCGAGCTGGGCTTCGGCGACGAGGACCCGCAGGACGTCCGGGACATGTTCGCGCTGAAGTACCGGGGCGCGCGGTTCTCCCTCGGCTACGGGGCGTGCCCGGAGCTGGAGGACCGCGCCAAGATCGCCGACCTGCTGAAGCCCGAGCGGATCGGCGTGGTCCTCTCCGAGGAGTTCCAGCTGCACCCGGAGCAGTCCACCGACGCGATCGTGATCCACCACCCGGAGGCCAAGTACTTCAACGCGCGGTAATCCGGACGCTGCGCAGCGTTCGCCCGATCCGGACGGGCCGGGCGTATCCTTGATGATCCTGAACGGGCCGGTCCGCTCACCAGCGGGCCGGCCTGTGTCATCCCCGGAGCCGATCCGGGGGCACGGACGGAAGGATCCCGCCATGACCACCATCTCCACCGCCATCCAGACCCTCGACCCGGGCGACGGGCAGGGCCTGCAGGCGGTGCTGCTGGACATGGACGGAACGCTGGTGGACACCGAGGACTACTGGTGGCAGGCGGAGGCCTCGCTCTTCGCCGAGCTCGGCTACGCGCTCGACGAGAAGGACCGCGCGCAGGTGGTCGGCGGCCCGATGAGCCGGGTGATCGACTACCTGCTCGCCACCACGGGCGTGGACCTCGCACCGGCCGACCTGACCGTGCTGATCAACCAGCGGTTCGTGGACCTGCTGGCCGGCGGGGTGCCGCTGATGCCGGGTGCGGAGCGGCTGCTCAACACGCTCGCCGCGCACGGCGTCCCGGCCGCGCTGGTCTCCGCCTCCCACCGGCACATCATCGACATCGTGCTGCGCTCGCTGGGCGCCGAGCACTTCGCCTTCACGGTCGCGGGGGACGAGGTGCCGCGCACCAAGCCGCACCCGGACCCGTACCTGGAGGCGGCGCGCCGGCTGGGCGCCGATCCGGCCCGCTGCGTGGTGGTGGAGGACGCGCCGACCGGGGTGCGCGCGGCCGAGGCGGCCGGCTGTCCCGTGATCGCGGTGCCCTCGGTGGCGGCGATCGAGCCCGCGCCCGGTCGGCTGGTGCTGTCGTCGCTGGAGCAGGTCGACCTGGAACTGCTCCGCTCCCTGGTCACCTCGCGAGTGTGATTGTCGTCTCATTGCACATGAGCACTACCGGCCGGTAGTCGGTCCGGACCGGCTCCGGCCCTCGACGGCCCGGGGAGAAAACGGGCATTGGCTGACAACTCGCAGGACGGCCCTGTCCGGTGCCGTCCCCCCGTGTCCCAACTGTCACCTGTGGGGGTATCGGGGGTGTGTGTTCGATATGGCACGCTACTCCAGTTCGTTCCCCACCCCCGAGCCCAGGCACCGCCGCTGACGGGCAACCCCGTCCTGCCCGCGGTCGCACGGGCGCCCGGCTCGCGCGCGCGCCCCTCCGCAACCCAGGAGGCAACCGGCTCGCGGGCCCCCGGCCCTCCGGCCGGACCGCACCCCGAAGGACGCGACCCGTGAAGACTTCAGCTGAACGACTGGCCGTGCTCGGCTGCGCCGGACTCGTGGCCGCCTCGGTGGCCGGCTGCGGCTCGGTGACCGACGCCGTCAAGGGGGACGGCGACAAGGCGATCACCATGGGCACCACCTCGGTGACCAACGCCCTGGACCCGGCCGGCGCGTACGACGCCGGCTCCTGGCTGCTGCTGCGCAACACCTTCCAGTCGCTGCTCAGCTACCCGGCCGCCTCCAGCGCGCCCGGCCCGGACGCCGCCCAGTCCTGCGAGTTCACCGCGGGCGAGGCCACCCAGTACCGCTGCACGCTGAAGTCCGGCCTGAAGTTCTCCAACGGGCACGCGCTCACCGCCGCCGACGTCGTCTTCTCGATCCAGCGGACGCTGAAGATCAACGACCAGAGCGGCCCGGCCGGGCTGCTCTCCTCGATCAAGTCGGTCGAGGCCAAGGGCGACACCGAGGTGGTCTTCCACCTCGGCCAGCCCGACGCCACCCTCCCGGCCAAGCTGGCCGGTCCGGCCGGCGCCATCGTCGACCAGGAGGTCTTCCCGGCCGACAAGCTGCTCGGCAACGACAAGCTGGTCGGCTCCGGCCCGTACAAGATCGACTCGATCGAGCCGATGGCCGGCGGCACCGGCGGCCCGGGCAAGGTCGTGCTGTCGCCCAACGACAAGTACACCGGCGACGCCAAGCTGCGGAACAAGAAGTTCACCCTGCGGTACTTCGACAAGCCCGCCGACCTCAAGGCCTCGCTGGACAAGGGCGAGGTCGACCTCGCCGACAACAGCCTGGAGCCCAACACCGCCGCCCAGATCCTCTCCGACCAGCAGGGCGGCAAGACCGACCTGCGCGTCGTCGAGGGCGACAGCAGCGACACCCGCTACCTGGTCTTCAACACCAAGGACCCGGTCGGCGGCAACGTCGCCGTCCGGCAGGCCGCCGCCCAGCTGGTCGACCGCAAGGCCCTGGCCCGCGACGTCTTCGCCCGCACCGTCCAGCCGCTCTACTCGATGGTCCCGGCCGGCGTCAGCGGCCACAACACGGCCTTCTTCGACCGCTACGGCGACCAGGACGTCACCAAGGCGAAGGCGATCCTCACCGCCGCCAAGGTCCAGACGCCGGTCAAGATCACCCTCACCTGGTCGCGCTCGCGCGCCGAGGGCGCCGAGTCCGAGACGCTGAAGAAGCAGCTGGAGGCCGGCGGCCTGTTCCAGGTGACCGTCCAGCACGAGCCCGACTGGGACGCCTTCAAGAAGGGCTGGGCCGAGGGCAAGTACCAGATGTACACGATCGGCTGGTTCGCCGACTACCCGGACCCGGACAACTACGTCGCCCCGCTGGTCGTCGAGGGCGGCGCCTACCACCACGGCTGGGACGACCCGCAGATCAGCCAGAAGCTCGTGCCGGACACCCTCAAGCAGGCCGACCGCGCCGCCGCGACGACGGCCTACGGCCAGATCCAGGGCATCGTGGCCACGAACGCCCCGCTGATCCCGCTGTTCCAGAACAAGTCGTTCTTCGCCTCCCGCTCCAACATCACCGGCGTGGAGTCGACCGTCGACACCACCGGCTTCTTCCGCTTCTGGGAGATCGGCCGGGTCGGCAAGTAGCCCCCGTACGGAGGCCCGGCCGCCCCCCCCGGCGGGGGAGCGGCCGGGCCTCCGGCACGTCCGGGTCAGAGCGCGCCGGGACGGACCAGCCCGCTCTCGTACGCGTACACCGCCGCCTGCACCCGGTCGCGCAGCTGCAGCTTGGTCAGCACGTGGCCGACGTGCGTCTTCACCGTCGTCTCGCTGACGAACAGCTCCGCGGCGATCTCCGCGTTCGACAGCCCGCGCGCCACCAGCTTCAGCACCTCCAGCTCCCGCTCGGTCAGCGCGTTCAGCGCCTGCGGCGGGGCCTCCTCACCGGAGGGCAGCTTGGTGGCGTACATGTCCAGCAGCCGCCGGGTGATCGACGGCGCCAGCATCGCCGCACCGTCCGCCACCACCCGGATCGCCTGCACCAGCTCCTCGGCCGGCACGTCCTTCAGCAGGAAGCCGCTCGCACCCGCGCGCAGCGCCTCCACCACGTACTCGTCCAGGTCGAAGGTGGTCAGCACCAGCACCTTGGCCGGGCCGTCCCGCCCCGGACCGGCGATCCGGCGGGTCGCCTCCACGCCGTCCATCCGCGGCATCCGGATGTCCATCAGCACCACGTCGGGCTGCAGCGCCCGGACCTGGTCCAGGGCCTGCTGGCCGTCGCCGGCCTCGCCGACCACCACCAGGTCGGACTCGGCCTCCAGGATCATCCGGAAACCGGTGCGGAGCAGCGGCTGGTCGTCGACCAGCAGCACTCGGATCGTCACCTAGGACTCCTTGCTCATCGGATCCCCCGTGGGATCGTCCTCGTCAGACGTGCGCGCCAGCGGCAGCGGGTACGGCGGGGGCGTGCCGCCGAACTCCGGGCAGCTGGCCTGGTGGTCGCACCAGCCGCAGAGCCGGTTGCGCGTCGCCGGGAAGTCACCGGTCGCCACCGCGTGGCCGATCCGCTCCCACAGCGCCAGCAGCTTGCGCTCCACCGCGAGCAGGTCGGCCTCGTCCGGGTCGTAGCTGACCACGTCCCCGCCGCCGCCCAGGTAGACCAGCTGCAGCCGCCGGGGGATCACGCCCTTCCACCGCCAGACCACCAGCGCGTAGAACTTCATCTGGAACATCGCCTTGCCCTCGAAGTCCCGCGAGGGCGCCCGGCCGGTCTTGTAGTCGACCAGCCGCACCTCGCCGGTGGGGGCGACGTCCACCCGGTCGATGTAGCCGCGCAGCAGCAGCCCGGAGTCCAGCGCCGTCTCCACGTAGAGCTCGCGCTCCACCGGATGCAGCCGGGTCGGGTCCTCCAGCCGGAACCACTGGGCGAGCAGCTTCTCGGCGTCGGCCAGCCAGAGGGTCAGCGCCGCGCCGTCCGGGTCCTCCGGGAAGAGGCCGGACAGCTCCGGGCGCTCACCCAGCAGCCGCTCCCACTGCGGGCGCAGCAGGCCCAGGGCCCGCTCCGGCGTCCGCTCGGCCGCCGGGCTGTCGAACAGCCGCTCCAGCACCGCGTGCACCAGGGTGCCCCTGGTCGCCGCCGAGCTCGGCGGCTCCGGGAGCCGGTCGATCACCCGCAGCCGGTACAGCAGCGGGCAGGTCAGGAAGTCCCCCGCGCGGGACGGGGACAGGCCGGTCGGGGGCGCCGCCGGGCGGGGCGCGACCACCTCGGCGCTGCTGGTGTCGGTCTGCTGCATACCCCGACCCTATTGCCCTGCGCCGTCATCCCGCTGCCACGGTGCTGCCGGAACCCGCCACGGGGTATGAGGCAGGGAGAAGCGAGGGGCGCGCGGCGCCCGGCCGTCCCGATCACGTAGCGTGGGCGCACCGGCGTGAGGCGCGGCGCGGGGGAGACGGACGAAGGGACACCGGTGAGCGACAGCAGGGGGCAGCAGACCTCCGACCAGCCACCGCACGGCGGCGGCAACCGTCCCGGAGCCCCGCCGTCCGAGGACCCGGAGCCCCGCGGCGGCATCCTGGTGGGCCGCCCCTTCGGCGTCCCGGTGTACGTCACCCCGTCCTGGTTCGTCATCGCCGCGCTGATCACCTGGGTCTTCGGCGGCCAGCTCGACCGAGTCCTGCCCGAGCTCGGCGGCGCCCGCTACCTCGTCGCGTTCTCCTTCGCGGTCGCGTTCTACGGCTCCGTCCTGGTGCACGAGCTGGCCCACACGCTGGTCGCGCTCCGCTACCGGCTCGGTGTCCGCCGCATCCAGCTCCAGTTCTTCGGCGGCGTCTCCGAGATCGAGAAGGAGGCCGAGAGCCCCGGGCGCGAGTTCTGGCTCGCCTTCGTCGGACCGCTGCTCTCGCTGGTCCTGGGCGGTCTCTTCTTCCTCGCGCTCCAGGCCGTCGAGTTGACCACCGTCCCCGGGGTGCTGCTCACCGGCCTGATGGTCTCCAACCTCGTCGTCGCCGCCTTCAACCTGCTGCCCGGCCTGCCGCTGGACGGCGGCCGGATGCTGCGCGCCGTGGTCTGGGCGGCCACCGGCCGCCCGATGGCCGGCACCGTCGCGGCCGCCTGGGCCGGCCGCGGCCTGGCCGTCGCCGTGCTGATCGGGCTGCCCCTGGTCAGCGCCGCCCGCGACCTCGAACGCAGCCGCACCGACACCATGATCGACGCCGTCCTGGCCGCCGTCCTGGCCGCCGTCATCTGGAACGGCGCCGGCGGCGCCCTGCGCAACGCCCGGCTCAAGGAGGTCCTGCCCGGGCTGCGGCTGCGCGACCTCGCCCGCCGGACCGTCGAGGTCACCGCCGACACCCCGCTCGGCGAGGCCATGCGCCGCGCCGGCGAGGCCGGGGCCGGTGCCGTCGTCGTGGTCGACGGGCGCGGCGACCCGATCGCCATCGTCCGGGAGTCCGCCGTCCGGGGCATCCCCGAGCACCGCCGTCCCTGGGTCGCCGTCGGCCCGCTCGCCCGCGACCTCGAACCCGGCCTGCGGCTCTCCGCCGACCTCGCCGGCGAGGACCTGCTGCGTGCCGTCCGGGCGACCCCGGCCGGCGAGTACCTGGTCGTCGAGGAGGACGGCCGGGTGTACGGGGTGGCCGCGCTCACCGACATCGAACAGCGTCTGACCGCGGCGGTCACCGGCCGGTCCTGACCGCGCCGCCGGGGCCGACGATCACCCCGGTCGGGCGGGGCCGTCCGCTTCCCTTAGGATTGTCCGCATGTCCGAACCGACCGGTGCCACCCGCCGACGCGGGCCCTTCCAGGTCGGGGACCAGGTCCAGCTGACCGACCCCAAGGGCCGCCACTACACGTTCACGCTCCAGGCCGGGAACCAGTTCCACACCCACAAGGGTGCGTTCCCCCACGACGAGCTGATCGGCGCCCCCGAGGGCACGGTCGTGCGCACCACGGGGAACGTCCCGTACCTCGCGCTGCGCCCCCTGCTCCCCGACTACGTCCTGTCCATGCCGCGCGGCGCCGCCGTGATCTACCCCAAGGACGCGGGGCAGATCCTGGCGATGGCCGACATCTTCGCGGGCGCCCGCGTGGTGGAGGCCGGCGTCGGATCCGGCGCGCTCTCCACCTACCTGCTGCGCGCCGTCGGAGACACCGGCATGCTCGCCTCCTACGAGCGCCGGCAGGACTTCGCCGACATCGCCAAGGGCAACGTCGAGCGCTACTTCGGCGGGCCCCACCCGGCGTGGAAGCTCACCGTCGGCGACCTCCAGGACAACCTGGTCGAGGCCGACGTCGACCGCGTCATCCTGGACATGCTCGCCCCCTGGGAGTGTCTGGACGTCGCCTCCAAGGCGCTCGTCCCCGGCGGCCTCATCTGCTGCTACGTGGCCACCACCACGCAGATGTCCAAGACCGTCGAGGCGCTGCGCGAGCACGGCACCTTCACCGAGCCGCAGGCCTGGGAGACCATGGTCCGCACCTGGCACCTGGAGGGCCTGGCGGTCCGCCCGGACCACCGGATGATCGGTCACACCGGCTTCCTGCTCACCTCCCGCCGGCTGGCCGACGGCGTCGAGCCGCCGCTGCGCCGCCGCCGCCCGGCCAAGGGCGCGTACGGCGAGGACTACGACAACGGGTCGCCCGAGCGCTCGTTGCAGGAGCGCGCCGCGGCCCGCGCCGCAGCCCGTACCGAGACCGACGGTCCGACCGACCTCGGCTAGCACTCCGTCGAAGGGGCGGTACGCGTCGTCGTACCGCCCCTTCGCGCTGCCCGGAGGGGCACCCCGGGCCCTCCGACGGCCGCCCCGGTGTGGGACGATGCTCGCTCACACAGACCACTGGAGGGGACGCCTGGTGGAGACCGCGGTCGGGACGACGGCTGGACAGCACACTTCCGGACGGCAGGGCCCCGGAGGCGGCACCGCGCCCGGCCGGGCCGGGACCGCCCCCTGGCACTGGGCCCTCACCGTCGCCGGCTGCGCCGCCGTGGTGGCGGCCGCACTCGCCGCCGCCCCCGCGACCGGGACCCCCGGCCCGGCCCGGCCGACCCCGAAGGCCCTTCCGGCCGCCGTCGCCCCCGACCCGGCCGCGGCCGAACTCCCCCTGGACTGCGGACCGTTCCCGGTCAAGATCGCCATCAGCTTCGCCGCCGACCTGGGCGACGGCCGGCCCGGCACCGTCGTCGCCGCGCACTGCGCGGCCGAGAACGGCACCCCGCCGGACGCCGTCTACCTGCTGGGCCCCGGCCCCGCGGGCGGCCGACCCGTCGTCCTGGCCACCCTGCTGTCGGAGCGTGAGAACCTCACGGTCGGCCGGCTGGCGCTGCGCAGCGACGGTGCCGTGACCGGCCACGCCCAGGGCTACTCCGGTGACGACGTGCCGCGCTTCGAACCGGACATCTCACTCGACCTCACCTGGACGCGCAAGGGCGGCGGCTGGGACCGTTCCCAGACCGCCGCCCCGCTCAGCCGGACCTGAACTCCGCCAGGACCGGGGGCGCCTACTCCGCGTCCGGGCCGTACACCTCGACCCGGTCGGCGGCCCGGCGGACGTGGATGCAGTCGCCCGGGCAGTCCTTCACCGAGTCCACCACGTCCTGAAGGAGCGTCAGCGGCACCGGCACCGTCTCGCCGGGCTGCTGGCGCAACTCGTCGTCGGCGCCCTTCACATAGGCCAGGCCGTCGATGTCCAGTTCGAAGACCTCGGGCGCGTACTGCGCGCAGATGCCGTCGCCGGTGCACAGATCCTGGTCGATCCAGACCTCCAGCGGTCCGGTCTCCGTCTCCGACTCGCTCACCGACATGCTTTTCCGCCGTTTCTGTCCCGGGACGTCCCCGCGCGGGGCATTCCCGCCATTCGTACAACGATCGGACCTCAGGCAGCGGTCGCGATCGGATATCGACTCGATCGACGATACATCTGGTCCGCTTTGGCCGGTGCGCGGTGGGTATCCCCCTAGCAGAGGGGAAGCACGCGAGGGCGAAGATCGGACACGCCCGTTCCATCTTTCTTGATCTAGGGGTTTACGGACCCCTGGTCCCAGGTAGGGTCTGGAAGCGTCCAGCTCCCCGGAGGAGGTGAGGACCGTGGCAGCCCACGATGACGACTACAACCGCAGCACCGGCAGGCCCGCTCGTGGTTCCGACGAGACCGCTCAGGTCTCGTACCTTGAGCAGGAAATCGCCGTCCTGCGCCGCAAGCTCGCCGACTCGCCGCGCAATTCGAGAGTCCTCGAAGAGCGGATCGTCGAGCTCCAGACCAACCTGGCCGGCGTGACCGCCCAGAACGAACGGCTCGCCTCCACCCTGCGAGAGGCCCGCGACCAGATCGTGGCCCTCAAGGAGGAAGTGGACCGGCTGGCACAGCCCCC
>NZ_JBEXNT010000117.1:0-30187 GCF_040611255.1 Kitasatospora sp. NPDC002965
CGAGGCCACGCCCCCCGGGGGGCGTGGCCTCGTCGCCGTCGGCGGGCGTTCAGGTGAGGCGGGCCGCCGCTGTGGGCAGGCCCGCGCAGGGGGCGGGCAGGAGAAGGGTGCGGCCGTCGACCGGGCCGGGGGCGTTGAGGCCGAGGGCGGCGGTGGTGACGTAGAGGTCGGTGAGGTCGGGACCGCCGAAGGCACACGAAGTGGGCTGCCGGGCGGGGAGGGCGAGAACGCGCAACAGGTCGCCGTCGGGGCTGTAGTGACGGAGGCGGGCACCGCCCCACTCGGCGGACCACACGTTGCCGTCCCGGTCGACGGCCATGCCGTCGGGCACGCCCTCGTCGGGACGGAGCCGGGCGAGGAGCCGCGGTGTGCCCAGGGTGCCGTGCTCCAGGTCGTAGGGGTAGGCGTCGATCCGCCGCAGGGCACTGTCGGCCAGGTACATCACGGTGCCGTCGGGGGAGAAGGCCGGGCCGTTGGGGATGGTCAGGCCGTCGAGGATCTTCGTGACGGAGCCGTCGGTGTCCGTCCGGTAGAGCGAACCGGAGCCGGGGGTGGCGTCGAAGGCCATGGAACCGGCGACGAACCGGCCGCGGGGGTCGGCGCAGCCGTCGTTCATCCGCATGCGGGTCGGGGCGCCGTCCTCGGGCCGGTCGATCCAGTCGGGCCGGCCGTCGCGGAGGACGGCGATGCCGGTGTCGCAGGCGGCGATCCAGCCGCTCCCGTCCTGGAGCGGGGCCACAGCCCCCAGGGGTACGTCGAGGGAGAGCAGGCGACGGGTGGCATCGGTGGCGGGGCGGTGTTCCCAGAGTTCGCCGGCGAGGAGGTCGACCCAGACCGTCCGGTCGTGGATCCAGCGGGCGCCTTCGCCGAGTTCGTGGGGGTTGCCGAGAGCGCGGGGCACGCCCCGGGAGGGCAGGTCGGTGGGGGACACGGACGGCTCTTTCGGTGGCGGGGCGGCGGAGTGTGGTGTCGGCGCGCAGAACGGGCGCCGCGACCCGGACCTCGTTGCCGGGGTCGGCGGCGGAGGCGGGGTCGCGGCTCTTGACGGTCTGTCGGGCGGCGGTGCGCCGGACGAGGTGGGTGGCGAAGTTGTCGGGTGTGGGGATTCGTCGTGTCGGGGCCGCCCGGTTCCCGGGGGACGGGAAGCATGTGTCATCAGGGTCCAAGACGATGACACATGCCGGGTCCGGGGGGCAACGGGTACTCCTCTCGCTCGGGCCGATGCCCGGGCTCCGGGGGTGTCAGCCCTTGGTCGCGCCGCCTGTGAGGCCCCGGACGAAGTGCTTCTGGAACGCGAGGTAGAACACCAGGACTGGCAGTGTCGCAAGGAACATGAACGCGAACACGGCGCCGAAGTCCTGCTGGTAGGGCCCGATCGACCGGTAGATGCCGACGGTGACGGTGTTGCCGGCTCCCGGGCCCAGCACCAGCAGCGGAGTGAGGAAGTCGTTCCAGACCCACACGCCGAGGAAGATCAGCACGCTGGCCGACGCCGGGCGCAGCAGCGGGAAGACCACCTGCCAGAAGATGCGGAACCGGCCCGCCCCGTCGACCGCCGCGGCCTCCTCCAGTTCGCGGGGGATCGTGCGGATGAAGCCCATGAAGACGAGCATGGCGAACGGCAGGTAGTACCCGACGTTGACCAGCACCGCGCCCGGCATGGTGTGCAGTAGCCCGCCGGCGTCGAGGACCCGTGTGATCGGCAGCATGATCACCGCGGGCGGGACCATCAGGCCGGTCAGCATGACGCCGAGGACGGCGCGGCTCCACCAGCGGTCGGACCGCACCAGGTGGTAGGCCGACATCGCGGCCAGGACGGTGGTGATGAGGATCGACGCCGCCGTGAGCGTGGCGGAGTTGGCGAGGCCGTACCAGTAGAGATCGTCCGGCCGCGACAGTACGCGCCCGATGTTCTCCAGGGTGGGTGGGGTGGGGAGCGCCAACGGCGAGGCGACGACGTCGGCGTTGGGCTTGAAGACGTTGACCAGTGCGACGTACAGCGGCAGGGCGAAGAACGCCGCGGTGCCCGTGGCCAGGAGCGGGCGTACCCACGGGACTCGGGACTTCACAGGTTCACCTCTCGTCGTTGCAGGAGCCTGAGCGTGGTCACGCTCGCGACGGAGACGATGGCGAGCATGATCCCGGCCATCGCCGAGGCCATTCCGGGGCGTTGTTCGGCGAAGGCGGTGCGGACGACGTCGAAGGCGACGGTGGCCGTGCCGTCGGTGCCGGGGCCGCCGTTGGTGAGGACGGCGATCTGGTCGTAGACCTTGAACGAGCCGATCATCAGCATCACGGTGTTGATCGTCAGCGCGGGCGCGAGCATCGGCCAGGTGATCGCACGGAAGCGTTGCCAGGGGCCCGCTCCGTCCAGGCTCGCCGCCTCGTCGAGCTCGACGGGGATTCCCGCGAGTCCTGCGAGGTAGACCACGACGGCGAAGCCGAGTGTCTGCCACACCATGACGAAGGACACCGAGTAGATCGCAAAGGACGGATCCGTGAGCCACCCCGGTGGGTTCTCGATCCCGAGCGAGGTGAGCGTGCTGTTCAGCAGGCCCTTGTCCGCCAGGATCGAGCGCCCGATCACCGACACGACCACGGAGGAGAGGATCACCGGGGTGAAGTAGACGCTGCGGAGGAGGCTGTAGAGCCGGCCCGGCCTGCTCAGCAGCAGGGCGATCGCGATACCGAGCAGGTTCGTCAGAACGACCACGATCACCGTGATCACCACGGTGTTCCACAGGGAGTGCCGGAAGCTGTCGTCCTCAAGCAGAGAACGGTAGTTGTCCAGGCCGACGAACGAGGTCTCCCGCCGGGTCGCGCGCTCGTCGGTCGTCCCGATGTAGAGGGTCCAGAGGATCGGTACCAGGACCACCGCCGTGAAGACCGTGAGGGTCGGCAGCACGAAGGCCGCGAAGGCCCCCGCCGACGACCACGTCCGGGCGGAGCGCCTGCGGGACCCGCCTCCGGGTCCGGCCGAGGCCCGGCCCGGCGGCGGCCGGCGAGCCGGTGCCGCCTTCTCGGCGACGCTGTTCCTCGCGCCGGGGGAGGAGTGGAGCGTCACTTCGAGAGTTCCTTGTATCCCGCGTTCAGCTTGTCGGCGAACCCGGCCACGTCCGAGCGGCCGTTGAGCAGGTCGGTCAGTGCCGAGTCGACCTTGACCATGAAGCCCGACGGCAGGGCCGGCACGCCGCCCTCGCTGCCGAAGGCCGGCGTCACCGTGCCCGCGGCCTTGCCCTTCTTGTAGAGATCGAGGGTGGCGTTGTACAGCGGCGGCAGGTCGGAGGGGGGCTGGTAGCCCTTGAGGGCCACGAACAGGGCGTCGTTCCGTGCCCCGCCGTCGGCGTTCTCCCTGGAGAACTCGATGGCCCACTTCTTGGCCTTCGCGACGTCACGGGACTTGGCACTCACCGACAGTCCGCCGCCGGTGTACGTCGGCACGACGATCGAGCCGTCCTGCGTGGGCATGGTGAAGACGCCGATCTGCTCCTGCTGGGTCTTGTCCGGGGCGGCCGGGAACCACGAGCCCATCGGGAACATCGCGCCCTTGCCCGCGAGGAAGTCGCCCTGGGCCTCCGCGTAGGTGGCGGAGAGGTTGACGACGTTCTCCTTGCCCGCCAACTCCTTCATCTCGGTCGCCGCCTTGAGGAAGAGCGGGTCGGTGAAGTCGGTCTGCCCGGAGACCAGCTTGTCGAGCCACTTCGGGTCCTTCGCGTAGACCTCGTTGGCCACCAGCTGGGAGAACGTCCACCGCGGTCCGAGGCCGTCCGGCGCGCCGCCGCCGATGACGAGCGGCTTGATTCCCGCCGCCTTCAGCTTTCCGACCGCGGCGAGCAGGTCGTCCCAGGTCTTCGGCGGCCCGGCGATGCCGGCCTTCTCGAACGCCGCCTTCTGGTAGTAGATCTGCCACGTCTGCGAGTTGGTGGCGAGCTGGAAGACCTTGCCGCTGAAGCTGTTCGAGGTCGGGTCGCTCCAGTCCGCGAGCTCGCCGAGGCCGAATTCCGCGAGCTTGCCCGCCTGTGCCAGTCCGTTCGGGTCGACCGCGACCATGATGTCGGGCAGCCCGCCGGTCGAGTCGAGCTGACGCGCGTACTCGTTGCGCTGCTCGGCGCTCGGCGCGACCAGCTTCTCGATCTTCACTCCCGGCACCTTGGCGCTGGTCCTGGCGATGATGTCGTCCCAGTACGCGGCGGTGAGGTTGGGGGTCTCGAAGGTCAGCAGGCTCAGCTTCACGTCGCCGCCTGCCGCGCTGTTGCCCGTCCCGCTTCCCCCGGCGGCACAGCCAGTCAGTGCGACGAGGCCCATCACCGTGGTGATCGCCACACGGTTGGTCAGCTGTCTCATGGTGCTCTCCTTCAGCGTCGAACCCGCTCCGCGGGCATCGCCCGAACCTGCTTTAGATAAGCAAGTTGCTTTTCAATATTGCTGAGGAGGGTCAATCTAGATAGCCTGTTGCCGTGCGTCAAGACACTCGTCAAGCCCAAAACCGTGCGACTTCGACCACCCGCTCGGGCGATGCCGGCCTGCTGCGCAGGCTCAACCTCTCGGCCGCGGTGAAGGCCTTCCTCACTGCGGAGTCGTTGACGGTCGGCGACCTGCGCTCGGCCATCGGCGTCTCGCGCCCCACGGCCGAGGAACTACTGAACGCCCTGCTGGAGGAGGGTTTCGTCCGAGAGGCGCCCGGGCCCCCGAAGGTCGACCGATCCGCGGGCCGGCCCGCTCGGCACTACGGGGTCGCCGCCGAGAACTTCAACGTCGTCGGGGTCGACATCGGTGCTCACAAGGTGGCCGTGATCATCTGCGACCTGCGGGGGGAGGTCGTGTCGCTGCGCAAGCGCGACGTCGACCCCGCTCTGGGAGCCGCCGAGCGCATCGACGCCGCAGCGCGTCTGATGGAGGCCACGCTCCGGCAGGCGAGGATGGGGCGGGAGCGCGTCCGTTCCGTGGCCTGCGGCATCACCGGAGCGGTGACCGACGGCTCGTCGGTCAAGGACGTCCGCACGCTCTCCGCGGGCCGGGACCTCAACGTCTACTCGCTCCCCGGCTTCGACCGGATCGATGTGGTCGCCGAGGTCTCGGCACGCTTCAGAAGCGACGTGCTGGTGGCCAACGACATCCACCTGGCGGCGGTGGCCGAGCAGTGGCGGGGTGCGGCAGCCGGGGCACGCGACCTCGTCTACATCCACGCCGGTCGCCGCATCGGCTCGGCGATCGTCATCGACGGGCGCATCCACAACGGCCGGCACGGTCTCGCGGCGTCCGTCGGCTCCCTGAAGATGCTCGGATGGCCGGAGGCGATGTCCGAACTCGACCGCGAGAGTCGCAGGCTCGCCGGTCCGACCACCGGCGAGTCCACCGGCGAGTCCACCGGCGAGGGTGTCCGAGCGCTCTTCGAGGCGGCCACGACAGGTGACCCCGCCGCGATGCGCACGGTCGACGTCCTCGCCGAGGCCCTCGCCCTCGGAGCCTCGACCCTCGTGCACGCCATCGACCCCGACCTCGTCGTGCTCGGCGGCGGTCTGTCCCGCACGGGAGAGGTGCTCGCCGCTCCGTTCCGGCGGCACCTCGCCGCGACCTCCTTCGACCCGCCCGAGTTTCGCGTCTCCCTGCTCGGCGACGAGTCCGTTGCGCTGGGCGCGGCCCGGCTGGCCCTCGACGACATCGAGAGCCGCCTTCTCGGCGGGCAGACCTGACATCGTCCTTCCCTCTGTACCAATGGAGCTGCCTGATGATCGAGCCCGGGCGCGTTGCCGCCCCCGTACCCACCGACCCCGTCGCACTCTCCGGTTCCGGCGGGGCCGAGACGACGACGATCGTCCTCCTGCCGCGGGCCGACGGCCTGCCC
This sequence comes from Kitasatospora sp. NPDC002965, assembly GCF_040611255.1. Classification (NCBI taxonomy): domain Bacteria; kingdom Bacillati; phylum Actinomycetota; class Actinomycetes; order Kitasatosporales; family Streptomycetaceae; genus Kitasatospora; species Kitasatospora sp. NPDC002965. The sequence continues at coordinate 5,846 of NZ_JBEXNT010000117.1, forward strand.
GACATCGGGTGGGTGGGGCCGAGGCTGGGGGAGGGGGACGTACGGGCCCTGACCCCGCCCGCCTCGGTCGAGACCACGGCCTGGAACAGCTGGCTGATCGGCTCACCCGTCAGCCTCCTCCCGGAGCACTCGCGCGGCTACCTCGGACGGCCCGCGCTGCTCGGTCATCGCGTCGGTCCCGACGGCCCCGGCGGCGACTGGTCCACCGCGTTCGGCCCGGCCTCCGTACGGTGCGCTCCGGGCTCGCTCGCGGTCGAGGCGACCGACAAGTCGGCGGGCCTCGAACTCCGCTTCGAGGCCGAAGCCGTCGCGGGAGGCGGCCTGCGGCTCCGACACCTGCTGACCAACACCGGCAGCGGCCCGTACGTGGTCGACGCGCTCGACGTGGTCGTCCCCGTTCCGCCCGGCACCGGCGAGATCCTCGACTTCACCGGGCGCTGGGCCCTCGAACGGCAGCCTCGGCGCCGGGCCCTCGCCGACGGGCACTGGGTCCGGGAGCACCGCCGGGGCATGCGCGGCCTCGACGGCACCGGCCTCGTCGTGGTCGGCACGCCGGGCTTCGGCTACGGCAACGGCGAGGTCCTGGGCGTCCACCTCGCCTGGAGCGGCAACCACCGGTACGCCGTCGAGCAACTCAGCTCGGGCACCGCCGTCGTCCGGGCGGGCGAGCTGTTGCATCCGGGCGAACTGGTCCTCGCCGAGAACGACACGTACGCGATGCCCTGGGTGCAGGTCACCGCGTCCACGCGCGGGCTCGACGGCCTGGCGGACGCGACCCACACCTACGTCCGCTCGCTGGAGGCCCATCCACCCGCACCCGCACCCGTCATGTTCAACCCGTGGGAGGCCGTCTACCTCGACCACGACCTCGACACACTGACCGCCCTGGCCGAGATCTCGGCCGCGTTGGGCGTCGAGCGCTTCGTGCTGGACGACGGGTGGTTCACGAACCGAACCTCCCTGAGCGACGGCCTTGGTGACTGGGCCTCCGACCCGGGAACGTGGCCCGACGGACTGACACCGCTGGTGGACCGGGTGCACGAGCTGGGGATGGAGTTCGGCCTCTGGTGGGAACCGGAAGCCGTCAATCCCAACGCGGCGATCTTCCGCGACCACCCCGACTGGATCCTGCGTACCGGCGACCGCCTGCCGGTACTCGAACGCGACTGCTACCTGCTCGACCTCAGCCGCCACGAGGTACGGGCACACCTCCTCGACGCCTTCGACCGCCTGGCGGCGGATCACCCGATCGACTTCGTCAAGTGGGACCACAACCGCGACCAGATCGACGGCGGCGACTCGCGCGGCTCCGGGCGGGCCATGGCGCGGCGGCAGACCCTCGCCTTCCGCGACCTCCTCGACGAGCTGGCCCGACGTCACCCCGGAATCGCGTGGGAGAGCTGCGCCTCGGGAGGCGGCAGGATCGACCTGGACGTGCTCGAACGAGTCCAGAGCGTCTGGACCTCCGACGTCACCGATCCGCTGTCCCGCCAGTCCATTCAGCACTGGACCGCCCAGCTCGCCCCGCTGGAGTACCTCGGCGCTCATGTCACGGCGCCGCTCTCCCACCAGACCGGTCGGACCAGCACCCTGGACCTACGGGCGGCCACGGCCCTGTTCGGCCAGTTCGGCATCCAGTGGGACCTCAGGACGGTACCGCCCCACGAGCTGGACCGCCTCGCCCGCTGGATCGAGCTCTACAAGCGCCACCGCGTACTCCTGCACACCGGTCGGCTGACCCGTATCGAGCTGCCCGACGGCCTGCTGTCGCACGGCGTGGTCGCGCAGGACCGGTCCGAGGCGCTCTTCTCCTACGCCCAGCTCGACGAGATCGTGCACGTGCCACCACGGCTGCGCATCCCGGGTCTCGACCCGGCCCGGAGCTACCGTGCCTCGGTCGTCGCGCCCGCAGACCCTGCGGTGGTCTGGGAGGTGACGGGCATGCAGGCTTCCGGTGCGGCGCTGGGAGCACTCGGACTGCCCGGTCCCGAGCGCGCGTCCCAGAGTGCGGCACTGGTCCATCTACAGGCGATATGACCCGGCGAAGCCACCTGCTCCGCGAGGAGGGCGACCACCGCACAGCCGGCGCCGACCCCCGCGAGCGGATCGTCTGACCCTCCGCAAACCTGGCTTCCGCTTCCCAACGCCCGGACGAGAGGCCGCTCGCCGCCGCCGGAGCCGACAGCGCCCACCGTCCGAGCCGGCCCCTGCGCCTGATCACGGAACACGATCAGATGCAGGGGCCGGCTCCTTTCGAGATCACGAACGCGAACACATCAGGATGCCCCGAGAAATGAAGCGGCAACACATCTGGCGCTCCTTTCGTATATCGCATATATTTCACGCACGACTCCGGATGCCGTGCCGACGTGACAGCACGCCGTTCGGGGGCCGGACTTGGAGCCGGATCACGACCGGCCTCTCCCTGCTCCCGCACGTACCTGGACGGCCGACCCAGCCGCAGCCCGTCCCACAAGAGACGCGCCCACGGCGCCGCCGCGCAGTTGATCCGTCGGCATCTCCCGACGGTCCGCTCTCGCGCCGCTACCACGGTCCGACCTCCCCGACAGCCGGCCTCCGGAATCAGTAGGCCCGAGCACCGCCACACCCCGAAGCCCCTTCGGTGCGGACCCCGATCGGCGCCCGTTGCCCGGCGTCGTCGAAGCACCGCCCGCGGGAGCTTCGTACCCGCCGTCCACACCGGCATCACCCCCACCGGAGCCGGCCTCCCCCTCGCCCACGGCGACAGGCCACCTCCAGCCCCCACCCCACCCCCATCCCCCCGCGGAGACAGAACATGACCAGACCCGAGCCTCACGGCATCAGCCGCCGCTCCATCCTGCGCGGAGCGGCCGTCGCCGGCGCCGGAGCGGCCATCACCCCGCTGCTCAACCTCTCCACCGCCACGGCCGCCACGGCCGGCAACTACACCATCCGCTTCGACCGGGCGCGCAAGCAGACCATCCTCGGCCTCGGCTTCGAGATCCAGTCGGACTCGATCGGCTCGGGCAACAACGGCCTGCCGGCCACAGTCTCCGGCGTTCCCTACGACCTGACACCGGCCGAACGGACCCGCTTCTACCAGCAGTTGGTCATGGGTGACCGCACCGACCGGGGCTTCCGCTACTGCCGGCTCGCGCTCGGGCTCTACCATCGCGGTCTCGATCCCACGGGCAAGCACATCATCGACCGCTACCCCGGCCAGACCGCCCTGCTCGCCGACATGATCAACAGCAGTCGCATGGAGGGCGTGGCGGCCGAGTACTGGTCACCCGCCCCCGGCTGGAAGAGCAACAACTCCTACGTCAGAGGCAGTCTCGCGTCCGTCGAGCCGGCGTTCCTCGACCAGTTGGGTGACGCCATGGTCGGCGACCTCGACTACCTCTCGGCACGCGGTGTTCCCATCTCCATGTGGGGCCTGCAGAACGAGCCGGACGCGGAGAACACGTACTCCACGTGCCAGTACACGCCCGAGGGGTACCTCAAGACGTTCAAGGCCGTCGCACCCAAGGTCAAGGCCCGCTACCCCCGAGCGATGATCCACGCCGACAGCCGGGACGGCTGGGAGAGCCCCTGGGGCAAGGCCGTCGCGGCCGACCCGGTGGCCCTGTCCTACGTCGACGCCTGGACCTTCCACCGCGTCGGCTCGCCGAGCAACGAGCAGATGCCGAGCATCAAGCCGATCGGGAGGGACTACACCTCGGGAGCGCTCGGAAGGCCCGTCTTCAACAACGAGTTCGAGTACCTCGACAACAAGACCAGCGACGACAGGACGATCAACACCGCCCAGTCGATCATGAACTGGATGACCTTCCAGAACTCCCCCACCTGGTTCTGGCTGCACGCCCTCAAGCCCACCACCAACGCCGAATCGCCCGGCTACTCCCTCGGCTTCTGGCGCCCGCCGAGCGACACCGACTTCAGCCCCAACCACTTCCCCGACCTCCCGGTCGGCCACTGGACCTGGAACCCCCAGAACTGGAACGCCATCGCAGGCTTCGTGAAGTACATGCCGTGGAACTCGGTGCGCTACCACGTCGACGAGTCCGCCGAACTCGGCGACCAGCGGATCATGGCGTGGAAGACCCCGGAGGGCAAGCCGGTCTTCGTCATCACCAACCGCTCAGCCACCCAGTCGTTCACCTACACCGTCAACACCCAGACGACCGCCGTCTTCCAGGGCCACCGCTACGGCCCGGCCACCAACAACCAGGACATCCCCGCGCTCACCGGGCCCACCCTCACCATCACCGTCCCGCCGCGGTCGATCGAGTTCTGGGTCCGCACACCCTGATTCCCGGCCCGCACCTGAGCCCGACGCGCCACGGTGCACATGGCTGACGAACGCCTCCCGGCCGGATCCGGGGACCGGGGCGACCGGCCGCCGGATCAACGTGATCCGCAGGTTCTGCCCGGGAGGCGTTCGCCGCATCCGCCGCCGAATGAAGGGTGCATCGAACTTGGTACACGAAGATCCTGGACGATACGTCCGGGGCGAACCGGATGAAACCCCAGGCTGAGGTGATGAATTCACCTCGGGGGGGAGGGCCGGATCGTTGGGATATCGCATACCATGAACGAATGGAGCGAACCAGCTGGGCGGAGCGCATCCCCGCCGTGAAGAGCAAGGCCGACCTCGTCTACGAGAGCCTGTACAACGCCATCGCCCAGGGGGGTCTGCGACCCGGCGAGCGGATCAACATGGACGAACTGGCCCGCCGGTTCGGCATCAGCAAGATCCCCGTCCGCGAGGCGGTGAAGCGGCTGGAGTCGGACGGTCTGCTGGTCTCGCGGATGCACGCGGGCATCACCGTGACCCCGATCGACGTCGCCGAGATGCGAGGCGTCTTCCTCGCCCGCGAGGCCATCGAGGCGCTGGTCGGACAGCTCGCGGCCGAGCGTATCGACGACGCCCGGCTCGCCGAACTCAAGAGCATCCAGCGGGCGATGCACGACGCGCTGGCCGCGGGCGCGCTGGAGAAGATGGCCGAGCTGAACTCCCGCTTCCACCGGACGCTGGCCCAGAGCGCGGGCTACCGCGTCCTGCACGACCTCACCGAGCAGCTGCTGTTCACCATCCGCCGCTACCGCATCACCGCGCCGATGGGCGACCGGGACTGGCGCTCCGTGGCCGCCGAGCACGACGTGATCGTGGACGCGCTGCGTCGGCGCGACCCGGTCGCGGCCGCGGACGCGGTACGCGCGCACATAGGCTCGCAGGCCGTGCACGAGGTCGAGTGCGCCTTCTGAGCTGATTGAACGTAGGCGATATCCCTGCCCCGGCCCGGTGTCTCCGTGCCCCAGAGCTATCCGTGCAGGCCGACGACCTGTTCCTTGCCCGCGCACCCGCAGGATCCTGGCCCTTGTGAGCGGCGACGCTCCGGCGCCGGCCCGGGTGCGGTTCTCACCCTGTTCGCCTGTGGCATCGATGCCGTCGAGGTGTCACCGAACACCGCCCGCGCCCTGAAGGTCCTTGAACGGGCCTGAGCGCCACCCGGCCCCGACACCGCCCCCGGGCGCCCGTGAGCCCCTCGCGCTCCTGCCTCCCGCCCTCCGCGTCGGCGAGCCGGTTGCGGCCGGGGCAGCCTCCGCAGGTCCGACAGGCGAATGCCACAGGCCCGACCGGGTGCCTGTCTCCAGCACCTGGCCGGGCTCGTGCTACCCGGTTCATCCGTGCGACTACCGGGGAGCACGTGGGTCCTACTCCTTGACCGCGCCGCCGAGGGGGTGCTGCGCGGGGAGCCCGGTCGCCCTCGTCACAGGTCTCCCTCGCCCCTTGCCGCGGTCCGTCATTCCTTGCCGAGGGCCTGGCCGACCGCGTCGTCGATGGTCTTCAGTGCCTTGTCGACGGGGACCTGGCCGTTGACGCCGGCCACGATGTTGGCCTTCTGGGCGTCCCAGCGGGCCTGGAAGGCGTGCCGGTCCTGGAGCAGCAGCTCGGGGGTGTTGCGGGCGAGCTGTTCGAAGATGGCGTTCCAGTTGGGGTCGGCCTTGGCCTTGCCGTCCACGGTGGCCTTCACGGCCGGGTCCACCTTGCCGAGGTCGTACGGGAAGATCCCGTAGTACTCCATGTACTGGGCGCTGCGCTCGGGGGAGGCCAGCCAGCGCATGAACGCGCCGGCGCCGGCGGGGTTCTTGCTCGCGGAGCCTGCGACCAGGCTCTGGCCGCCGACCATCGAGCAGCCGCTCTTCGGACCGGTGGGCATCGGGGCGACGGCCCACTTGCCCTCGGTCTTGGCACCCCCGAGCTTGATGCTGGCGATGACGGACTGGTTGAACGGGAACATCGCGACGTCGCCGCTGATGAAGCCGTTGAGGGCGCTGGTCCCGGTGGGGGAGATCTTCTCGGTGTAGAAGGACTTCATGTAGTCCATCGCGGTGCGTCCGGCGTCGGTGTTCTGGGTGGAGGTCTTGAAGTCGGGGGTGGTGAGGGTGCCGCCGGCCTGGCAGAGGAAGCTCTCCCACACGGAGTTGATGGCGTTGAGGTGGTCGTCCATGCCCTTGAACTGCCAGCCGGCCACCTTCTTCCCGGCCTCGGCGGACTTGGCGGTGATGGTGGCCGCGGTGGACTTCAGTTCCTCCCAGGTCTTCGGCGGGGCGGCGATGCCGTACTGCTGGAGGATGTCGGTGCGGTAGAGCATGACGCCGACGTCGAAGGAGAGCGGGACGCCGTACATCTTGCCGCCGTACTCGTCGACCTTGGCGAGGGGGAGGAACTTCTCGGTGTCGGCGGCGGTGTAGCCGAGCTTGTCGAGCGGGGCGAGGGCACCGGACTTGAGGTAGTCGAGGTCGAGGCCGTTGTTCATCAGCCAGACGTCGGGGCCCTTGCCGGCGGCGACGGCCTGCTTGATCTTGTCCCGGCCGTCCTTCCACTCCAGCAGGGTGAGTTCGACCTTCACCTTGCCCTGGGAGGCGTTGAACTCGTCCACCAGTTCCTTGACCTTGCCGTCCTGGCCGATCCAGTACGGCATCGACCAGAACTTGACGGTGGTCGGCCCGGCGGACTCCGAGGACCCGCCGGTGGAAGAGGAACAGGCCGAGGCTGCGAGCGCGACGGCGGAGGCCAGCGAGACGGCGGCGGCGAGTCTACGGCGGAGTGGTGCCATGAGGGGGTCTCCTTGTGCGACGGGCAGCGGCCGGGCCGGCCGTCCCGGAACGTGCGGGGGCAGGGAGAGGCCGGGGCGATCCGGCCCAGAGACCGGCCCCAGAGCGGTGCGGCGTAACGTCGAAGCAGCAAGCTGGAGCCTTGCCCGAAACTTATGCGATATACGAAATGGCCGCCAGGGGTGTTGCCGTTTCGTGTTCTTGGCCAACCGGATCTCTCTCGGGCCGAGCCGGGGGATCGGTGGCAGGCGGCGCCATCATGCCGACGGCTCCGCAGACCCGCCCGGCGGCCGCACCCTGCCGCCACCCGTACGGAGCGGCGACGGCGCGGTCGTTCCGGGCGGGTCTGCGGAGCGCGAGCGGCGTCACGGGTGGATCAGTTCGCCCAGCCCCAGGGTGCGCAGCGTGTGGTTGGCCATGTGCAGGTGGCCGACTGCGTTGGGGTGGATGGGGTCGTCGAGCCACTCGCCCGGGTCGCCGTCGGGGAAGCGGGCCAGCCAGTACGCCTCGTGGTCGACCAGGAGGGAGCCGGTGTCGTGGGCGATGTCCCGGACGGCCTGGCAGTAGGCGGGCAGGTCCGGGTGGGTGGTCCGGGCGGCGGGGCCGGTCGGGACGGGGGTCTGGAGGATGATCTGGGCACCGGGGGTGCGGGTGATGATCTCGCGCAAGCCGGAGTGGAAGGCGTCGAGCCCGACCGCCCCGGCGTGCGCGTCGTTGGTGCCCAGGGAGATCGAGAGGATGTCGGGGGCGAACCGGCCGATCAGATGGTGGTAGGAGCCGAGGACGTCGGCGGAGGTCCAGCCGGACACGCCGGTGTTGACGACGATGTCCGTGCGGCGGTCCAGCTGTCGCCGCACGCGTTCGTGGAGGTGCTCGACCCATCCGCGGGCCCCTCGCGTGTGCGTGCTCGCCTGGGTGATGCTGTCACCTGCGGTCACCCAGGTCATCGGCGCTGCCGACAGATCGATCATGCGTGTACCTCTCGCCTCGTTCGGATTCCGGACGCTGTTGCGGACGCACGCGGAGTCGGCGGCCTCGACGGGCCGCACCGCGGCGCAGTGGTGGCGGCCGGCCGGATCATCCGGGCGCACCATCCGACGCGGACTCCCCTGTGCGATCTACGACAGCGATGCTTCGAGATCAGGACCTGGCCGGCCGGACGCCCGCGCTTCCACGTTCACTTCACCCCCGACCGGCCCCACCTGGACAACATCCTTGCGGTCGACGTGAGGTGGGTGCAGTGCGCCGCCCATACGATTCTGTTATCCGCCCCATCAGTAATTCGGACCTTGCCGCCGTCGGCCGACGGGCCGAGAATCGGACCCCACGCGCTCCCGGGGAGGGGGCGGTGCCGGCGACGCGGTCGACGTGAGCGGGAGCAGCCTCGCCGACCGCGCCGCGGTCGTCCGCAGACCGAACGCCGACGCTCCGGGCCGGGGCTCCGAGTTCGGACCGCTCGCAGACGGTCACACGCGCGTCGCCCACAGCCTCGGCGGCCTCTACCTCGCCGCGGGCGCCACCCTGGACGGTCGGTTCGAACAGCCCCCATGGCGGAAGCGGCCCCCAGGCGTTCGTCCTCGGCCGACATCGTCGCGTCCACCGAGGTGCGAGGTCCGCGGCCCCTCTCGACTGGCGGGCAGTCACCCGTTCGTTTTCCCTCGGGAGAAAGGGACTTGGCGGCACAGTCCGTTCGCCGGATGCTCCGAACTCACGTGACCTTCGCCCGCCGGGATCGCTGATCTGACGTGCACGAATTACGGCCGGTTCATGAAAGTCTGGCCGCTTCGCAACCGGAGGGAGCGGCGGCGTGTCAACATCCAGCAGCCCGAAGCCCGTTGCGCGGTGGTCGTCCTCGCCTCGCCCGCGTCAGGCCGGTCCGCTCCGGTGACCTTCCGGTGGGCAGGAAGGGTCCCCGCCGCAGTGCGCCGAGGCGGGGACCGCGTCGTGTGCGCCCGGGCGGGCCCCGGGGGCGGGTCAGGTGCGGGCCGGTGGATCGGCCGACTGCGGGGGAGGGCAGGGGGAACGGGCGGTCACGGACGGGGGTAGACGCCGCACGACGTGACCGGTTTGCCGTTCGCGTCGTCGAGGCAGACCCCGACGTACGAGCCGCCGCCGACGACATCGGCGGGAAGCGTGGCGGGCACCGAGGTCACCGTGTTGCAGTGCGTACTGCTGCTCCTGGGGCCGAGCGGGTTGGCGTAGCCGTCGAACACGCTGTACCACGCCCTGCGGCAGCCGACGGACTTCAACGTCCCGGTGAAGCCCACCGATCGGTTGTACCAGGTGAGGGTGCCGGAGATGTAGCTGCCGGCGCCGTCGGCGACGTGGACCGGGGTGGTGGGGTAGGCGGCGGCCGTGGCCGGAGGTGCCGCGACGGCCGGTGCGGTCAGTGCGGCGGACGTGGCCAGGCTCGCCACGGTGAAGAGGGTGAGTGCAGTTCGGCGCAACACGGCGTTTGTCTCCATTGGTGGGAGTTTGCGGGGAAGACGCCACAAGGTTGCCCGCAGCCCTTGCATGTCAACCCTGACGGAGCTCGACGTCCACGGACGGCCCCGCCGGCGCCGGGGCGGCGCGAAGCCGGGTGGATTTCGTCCGTTGTCGTCCGCTTCGTCTTCGGACGGACCGTCAGGAGGCCCAGGGGGACGTCCTTGTCGGCAAAGGTCAGGTAAAGGAAAAATGGTCTGGACCTCTTGACGGCTTGGTCTGGACCTTTCTAGTCTCGCCGGAGCACCCTGCGAAGGACGTCGCGCAGCGTGCGACCACGGACTCCCCCACCCCTGTCCGCCCCCACGTCGAGGAGCCCCTCTCTTGAGTACTCGCTTCGCCATGTCGAAAAAGAAGTTGAGAGTCGCCGCAGCCGGTCTGACCGCGCTCGCCCTTCCGCTGGTCGCCGTCGTAGGCCTGTCCACCCCCGCCCAGGCCGCCACCGCCGCCACCGCCACCTTCGCCAAGGGCTCCGACTGGGGCTCGGGGTTCGACGGTAAGTGGACGGTGAAGAACACCGGCACGACCACGCTCACGTCCTGGACCATCGAGTGGGACTTCCCGACCGGCACGAGCGTCGCCTCGGCCTGGGACGCCACGGTCACCAGCTCCGGCACGCACTGGACCGCCAAGGACAAGGGCTGGAACGGCACCCTCACCCCCGGTGCCTCCGTGACCTTCGGCTTCAACGGCGCCGGCCCGGGCGTGCCCAGCGGCTGCAAGCTCAACGGCGCCTCCTGTGACGGCACCGACCTGCCCGGCGGCAACCAGGCGCCCTCCGCGCCCGGCACCCCGGTCGGCTCCGACGTCACCGACACCTCGCTGAAGGTGTCCTGGACCGCCGCCACCGACGACACCGGCGTCAAGAACTACGACGTCCTGCGCAACGGCACCAAGGTCGCCACGGTGACCGGCCTCAGCTACAGCGACAGCAACCTCACCGCGGGCACCAGCTACGACTACACCGTCGTCGCCCGCGACACCGCGGACCTGACCGGCCCCGCCAGCGCCCCCGGCAGCGTGCGCACCACCGGCGGCGACGTCGTCGTCGGCGACAAGGTCAAGCTCGGGTACTTCACCAACTGGGGCGTCTACGGCCGCAACTACCACGTGAAGAACCTGGTGACCTCCGGCTCCGCCGCGAAGATCACCCACATCAACTACGCCTTCGGCAACGTCCAGAACGGCAAGTGCACCATCGGCGACGCCTACGCCGACTACGAGCGCGCCTACACCGCCGACCTGTCGGTCGACGGCGTGGCGGACACCTGGGACCAGCCGCTGCGCGGCAACTTCAACCAGCTGCGCGAGCTCAAGCGCCTCTACCCGCACATCAAGGTGATCTGGTCCTTCGGCGGCTGGACCTGGTCCGGCGGCTTCGGCCAGGCGATGCAGAACCCGGCCGCGTTCGCCAAGTCCTGCCACGACCTGGTCGAGGACCCCCGCTGGGCCGACGTCTTCGACGGCATCGACCTCGACTGGGAGTACCCGAACGCCTGCGGTCTGACCTGCGACACCAGCGGCGCCGACTCGTTCAAGAAGATGACCCAGGCGATGCGCACCGAGTTCGGCCGTGACCTGGTCACCGTGGCCGTCTCCGCCGACGCCTCCCCGGGCGGCAACATCGACAAGGCCGACTACGCCGCCGGTGCGCCGTACCTCGACTGGATCAACGTCATGACGTACGACTTCTTCGGTGCCTGGGCGGCGAAGGGCCCGACGGCCCCGCACTCCCCGCTCACCACGTACAACGGCATCCCGAAGGCCGGCTTCACCTCGGCCGAGGCCATCGCCAAGTACAAGTCGATCGGCGTGCCGGCCGACAAGCTGCTGCTCGGCATCGGCTTCTACGGCCGTGGCTGGACCGGCGTGACCCAGTCCGCCCCGGGTGGCACCGCCACCGGTGCGGCGGCCGGTACGTACGAGACCGGCATCGAGGACTACAAGGTCCTCAAGAACACCTGCCCCGTCACCGGCACGGTGGCCGGCACCGCCTACGCCCACTGCGGCACCAACTGGTGGAGCTACGACACCCCGGCGACCATCGCCTCGAAGATGGCGTGGACCAAGGCCCAGAACCTGCGCGGCGCCTTCTTCTGGGAGTTCAGCGGTGACACCGCCAACGGCGAGCTGGTGAACGCGATCCACAGCGGTCTCCAGTAACACCTGCACCACCGTCCGACCGCAGCACCACAGCACCACAGCACTGTACGAAGCGGCCCGCCGGCCATCCGCCGGCGGGCCGCCGTGCTGTGTCGGTGCCCGCAGCCGTCGAGAAGGTGCGGTTGTTTCCGGGCGGCCGCGAGGCGGCGGCGAAGGTCCGGGAGGATGCGTCGCGCCGGTGCACCCACCCCGGACAGGGTGAAACCGTCGGCCTACCCGGCCTACCCGGCCTGGACGGCTCACGGGGCAGTGACGTCACGATCACGGTGCCCGCGCCATCCGGCCCAGCTGATATCGCCCGATGAAGTGACAAGCGGGTGTCACTCGGTCCGGGGCCGTCCGTGCTCTGACTCCTTGGGACTGGTGACCTCCTCATTCCTCGGGACGTGCCGTCGTGGCTCGGTGGGCCTGATCGCCGCAGCCGTTCTCTGCTCGTCGGCCGTCCTCGGTGCGGGAACGGCGCGAGCCCAACCGCTGCCCGTTCCCGTCCCCGTGCCGTCGCCCGTGCCGTCGCCCGTGCCGTCGCCGTCCGCCGGCGCCGCGCCGCCGGACGAGGGGCTCGCGCCGCCGACCGGGCCGCTCGGACCGGACGGAGAGCCGGCCGCGGTGGCCGAACCCGGCCCGGCCCCGACGGCGGAGGCCGTCCGGGAGTGGACGGACACCGCGTTGGCGATCGTGGAGGGCGAGGCCCGACTGACGGCCGTGCGGGACACGGCCGTACGCCTCCGTCAGGACGCCGCCGCCGCCGTGGCGTCCGCGGACGCCGGGCGGGTCCGGCAGGAGGTGCTGGGAGATCTGCTCAGCGGGTTGGCCCAGGCCCAGTACCTGAACCACGGGATGGTCCAGCTGGCCGCCTTCCTCAGCTCCACACCCGAACAGAGCCTTGAACGATGGCGGGGCGAGCGGCTCAGCGACGACGCCCTCGCCGACCGCTACCACGATGCCGAGGAGGTGCGCCGGGCCCGGGCGCAGCAGGCGGATCTCGCCCGTGCTGCCGAGTCGGCGGGCGCCGAGGAGGTCCACCGGGTCGAGGCGGACCAGGGCGGTCTGGTGCAGCGGCAGGAGAGGATGCGCGCGGATCTCGCGGGCCGGTTCGGGGACGGGGTCTGGCAGCCGGGGGCGTACCGGAACTCGGCGCCGGCCGACGGCCGGACCGACCCGGTCGCCCAACGCGCCGTGGCCTACGCGCTGAGCCGCATGGGCAGCCCCTACGTCTGGGGCGCGACCGGGCCGACGGAGTTCGACTGCTCCGGCCTGACCTCGAAGGCGTGGGAGGCGGCCGGTGTCACCGTGCCCCGGACCAGTCAGGAGCAGTGGGCGCAGCTCCCGCGCGTTCCGAGTGGCGCTCCGCTGCGCCCGGGTGACCTGGTGGTCTATTTCGAGGAGGCGACCCACGTCGGCCTGTATGTGGGTGACGGGTTGGTGGTCCACGCGCCCCGGCCCGGCACGGTGGTCCGGCTCACCGCTCTGCAACGGATGCCGGTCGCCGGAGTGGTGCGGCCGGAGCCTTCACCGCCCCGGCCGTAGCGTCTCGTCAGGCAGCGGGCCGTCACCCGTCTTCACGACATGGCCGTGCCCTCGCCGAGGAAGTCCCTCACTCCCGATTCCGGCCGATTCCCGGTATGGGACACACACTGTTCTCTCCCGGCCTTCCCCGGCAGCTCGGCGAAGTCATTCGCGAGCACACCGTGTAGAGAACGGAAGGTCGAGCGTATCCCCGTCCACGGCCCCCCGAATGCCGTCCGGCGGTGCTCGCCCGTCATCGGCGGTGTCCGAGTCCCGCAAGGGGCGCAGCCCGTCAGGCACACCGGGCATCCGGAACGGGGGCCGGTGCGGCGTGACTACTGCGACGCCCGCGCTGCTGCCCCCGCGGAGGTGACATCCAGGTCGATCACGACCTCCTCACCCTCCCAGCGGCCGCGCTCCGAGATCACCAGGCCGATCAGTGCCAGATCGCCGGCCTGGTCCCGCAGCGCGTACTGCTCGTGGGTCTCCTCGCCGAGGTCACCCAACTCGTCACGCTCCCAGGCATCCACCGCGGCCTCGGCCACAGTCCTGGGCAGTCGCACGGTGACACGGCCGACCTGGGCGTCGACATGCTCCCCGATCACTGCCAGCACCTTCGAGTCTTCCCGATACCGGACGTACTGCTCCTGATCCACCACAGGGCGAGGCTACTCGGACTGCTGCAGCCGTCTCGACCGAATTGACCCGGCGGGCCTGCGGCGGTCATGGCAGTAGCGTTTCGCCGGCCCCGGCCCCGACCCTGGCGGCTCGCAGGCGGTCACGACCGCCGCTCCTCCGACCGGCCGACACGCGGGCTACTCCCGCCAGCCCGCTGTCGTGGCGGCGCGTTCCCGCCACTGCCTCACACCCGGGCCGTTCGACTCCCAGCGGTCGCAGAACCGCTCCAGGTCGGCGCACCTGGCCAGCATGGCGGCCTGGCGCACCGGCCAAGCGGGCACAGGTCCGCCGTAGGCGTCGAAGAAGTGGCCGAGCTCCTGGCGGTGCTCGGCGTGGTGCATCCGTACGATCCACTCGCACCAGGCCAGGTCCTCGACCGCGTCGCCGAGGTGGGCGAACTCCCAGTCGACCACGGCAGTGACCCGGAACGCATCCGGGGTCACGGGTGCCAGGAGCAGGTTGTTGGGCCCGAAGTCCCCGTGGACGAGCACCTGGCCGACATCGTGGGTCTCCGCCCCAAGGATGCTCGGCGCGATCTCGTGGATGCGGCGCAGCAGTGCCCCGCAAGCCTCCAGGACCGGAGCCGCGCTACCGGCCTCCATCAGTTCCTGGCCCGGGGTGCCGGTGACGAACCCGAGGGAGAGGATCCCGTTGTCCAGACCGCGTACCGGAGGGACGGGCAGCTTTCCCTCCAGCCGGGTCAGCAGCGTGTGCTCCCGCGCGCGCCGGAGCCCGGCATCGGGACCTTCATAGGTCTTCTCCACCACCGATCCGTCGCCGACGGTGCGGTTGGTGTAGCCGTGCTTCAACGGACGCATCCACAGATCATCGATCACGACGCCGCGTGGTTCTGCACCGGGCCCGAGAGGTCGGCGTCTGCGGACGAGGTGAGGCGAAGGAGGACGAGGAGGGAAGGGGTGGCCCGTCCGATCAGATGTCGGGTCTCGTCGTGTGGCGGGACCGGCGACGTTCGACGGCGCCGTCGCGACCGAACGCATGGCCGCGCCCCGTAGTACAGTCCGCGAGGACGATCACCGGGGGGAGCGTATGACAGCGATACGTCGCAGGCGGATTGCATGGTGGCTCAGAGGTCTGGCGTTGGTGACTCTCCTGGCGTACCTGCCGGGCTGTCAGGCCTCGCGCTCGGGCGGTCTGGTGGAGGTCGAGCGCTGGTTCAACCGCCCGGTGCTGCTGATCGGGGCAGCGGTCCTGCTGATCGGGGCAGCGGTCCTGCTGATCGTGGTCTCGGTGGTGGTCGAGTTCGAGTTCCGCTCCAGGTGGTCGCAGATCGGCTTCGCGGCTGTCCTGGTGGCTCTCGGCTTCGTCGGGCTGCCGATCGCCCTCCTGTCGTTCGCGATGGGCGAGGACGGTCGGGCAGTCGACCGGAAGGCCGATCCGAACCACCCGGACCACGTGCTGACCGCGACCGACATCGCCTTCTCGATCGACCCGGTCTACCGCGTGGAGCTGCTGACCGGCAGCGGGTGGTCAGCCCGCCACTGGGATCTGGGCGTGTGGGAGGAGGCCGGCGGACGCGGCTTCTTCAAGAGTGCCAAGTGGTCCGGGGCGGACGAGATCACCGTGTTCGCGGAGAAGGAGACCACGGTGTTCACTGTGGACCCGGTCAGTGGCCGTCCGAGCGAGCCGAGGGCGGTGGCCCGGTAGTCCGCTCGCCTGACAGTGGCGCGTGGCACAGTTCTGCCCATGAACATCGTCGCCACGCTGCACAGTTGGGACGGCGCCGTCGCTCTCTTCGAGCAGCGGAGCCTGCCTGTCAGCACCTACGAGAACCTGTACGAGGAGGACTACGACGTCCACGCGGGTGACCTCGCCATCGACGGCCACCTCGACCTCGACGCCGTCGAGCCGGACGGCACCGGCTACATCGTCGACGGGAACCTCGACGTCGCCGGCGCGATCCTCAACCTCGACGACGGCTGCCCCGCCCTGATCGTCCTCGGCGACCTCAGGGCCACCGCCGTCTACCTGGAGGGCGACGCCAAACTGCTCGTCCGAGGGAGCGTCCACGTCGAGGCGTTCGTCGGCAACATGACCGACAAACTGGTGATGATCCACGGCGACCTCCACGCCCACGCCACCGTCCTGTCCTCCGAGTTCGCCCCGGACCTCATCGGCGGCGCCCTGCACGGGCCCGTCCTCGCACCCGACTACCTCGCTCCCGCTCCCGGCCGACCGACGGTCGCTCCCGAAACGGTGCTCGTTCCCGAGGTCCTGCGCACCGACGCCGACGACGACCCCGACGACCTGCGCTGCTTCGACGCTCCCGGCGTCCACGGCGGGCGCCTCCTGCGGCGCATCGAGGCCGGTCTGCCCGTCACCCTGACCGCCCGGTCCACGGCCGGGCCCGCCACCGGACGGTAGCGGGGGCGGCTCCTCCCGGACATCGGCTCCGGCCGATGTCCGGCGGGCCCCGCTGCCGTCTGTCGCGTCAGCCGTGGCCGTCGCCGGGTCGTCCTCGCCCGCTCCCGCGGCCGGCACGGCGACGTCAGCGTGCTCCTGGAAGGGCTCAGGATCACCGGCCCGCCGAACACCGACGACCGGCCGGCGCACCAAGTCCGCATTCCGATAGGGTCCTTGGACGAGGAGGGACGACCTTGGGCATGGATGATCTTGTCGCCGGCCGGTTGCCACGGCCGGCGGTGATGGCGGAGCTGGCCCGGACACGGCCGGTGTTCCACTCGGAGGCCGACCTGCAGCACGCGTTCGCCCGGACGCTCTGGGAGCTCGACCGCGAGGTGCAGTGCCGCCTGGAGGTGCGGCAGACCACCTCGGACGGTGTCGAGCACCTCGACCTGCTCTGTGCCACCGCGGAGGGTCGGACCGCGGTGGAGTTCAAGTACGTCAAGAGCGCCTGGAGCGGAGCGGTGGGTGCCGGACCTCCGGGCGAGCAGTACGCCCTGAAGGCGCACGGTGCCCCTGATCTGGCCAGGCGCGACTTCGTGTTCGACGTGGCACGGCTGGAACGGTTCTGCGACCGGCCGGACCAGAACGGTCTGGCGCTGATGGTCACCAACACGTCGGCCTTGTGGCGGGAGCCGAAGCCGTCGGCGAAGCTGCCGCGCGACCACGCGTTCCGGTTGCACGAGGGCGGCGAGCTGGCCGGGGAACTGCTGTGGGGCGGGGGTGACTACCCGCCCAACACCCGTGTCCTGCGCGGAACGTACCCCCTGCGCTGGCAGCCGTACTCGATCCGGCCCGGGGCGGCGGGGGAGTTCCGGTACCTGGCCCTGTTCGTCGAACCGGGCGGGACGGCTCCCGCGGAACCGGACGCCTCGGAGGCGGACGGCCGACCGGCCTGATCGCGCCAGGCCCGGCCCGGACGCACCTCCGGAACCGCGGGCACGTCGGCGGCGAGCGGGTGGACGGGCGGTTCGCGCGCGGGCGCCCGTCGGCTCCTGCTTCGGCCTTGACTGAGTACGGATACTCAGGCGCCCGTCGCTCGTGCGGCGTCACACTGGGGAGGTCATGACGGATGCGAAGGGGGCGGTTGTGAGGCGTGCGAGGGTTCTCACGGTTCTGGCGGTACTGGCGGCGTGTGCGGTGACGGGTGCGGGCCCTGCGGTCGCTGCCGATGACGTGCTGCTCCCGCACCCCGGGCCGGACGGCCTGGTGTGGGTGCCGGACCAGGTGGGGGACGGCGGTTTCGTGTCGGGCGGAGCGTGGAGCACCCTGCCGACCGTTCTCACGGTGGCCTGCGAGGGCGGCGGCAGCGTGCAGGTGACGATGGAGTCGCAGGGGGTGCAGACGGCCTCGCTCACCGTGGACTGCCCGGTCGGAACCGCCGGGGTGGGGTCAGCGACCATGGCTCCGGGGGTCGTGCTGGGATCTTTCTACGTGGGCGTCGACGCGTCCGGTGACACGATCCGGTGGGCCGCGACGGTGACGCAACCGGAGTAGACGCCGCATAACGGGGGGCTGCCGCCACACCGCCGTGCGGCGGCGGCCCCCGCACCGATGAGCGCCGTCCGCCGGACGCCGCCGGACGCGCGACCGCGGACGGCCGGACCCTATCCGGGAAGGTGGATCAGGAAGCCCCACGCCTGCTGCTCGTCGCGGACGTCCAGCGGTCGCAGGGCGATCCGCTGCGGAGCGATGTCCAGCAGGCTGAGATCGAGCGCCAGCTCGGTCCCTCCGACCGGACCGCCGGGGACGACCACGTGGAACCGGGAGGCGTCCGGATCTCCGGCCGGGCGGAGCTCCCACTCCCGGGGCTCGGACGAGCCGACCACCTCGGAGTTCTCCTCCGGATCGCCGTAGTAGCCCGCGTAGGAGCGGTGCCGCTGGTTGCGGAGCAGGACGTTGCCGTTGTCGAGTTCCTCCACCTCCCACGACTGCGCCTCCACCTTGCCTCCGTGGGGCGGGAGGAGCAGCAGGAGCTCCTTGACTCCCGGCAGGCTGAGCAGCTGCTCGTTGGGCTTGTCGATGCCGTAGGTGCCGCTCGGTACGGGTGCCATGGGCGGTCTCCCCTCGTTCGTGTGGTGCCGCACGACACCGCAGATCGATGAATGGGACGATTCAACCCGCGAAGGACGGGACGTGTACGGACCGACACGAGGTGCCGGCCCGCCGAGCCCGGGCACCTGGAGGCGCAGACCGGTCCGGGACTCGGCCGTGGCCGGCGGTGCTGCTCCGGACGAGTACGCGCCCGCGTCAGGGCGAAGGCGGCGCCGGGGCGTTGCGGTGGGCGGCGATCCAGGCGTCGGCGTCGCGGAGGGCGGTTTCGAGCGGGCCGAAGAGAGTACCGGTGGCGGGGACGACGGCGCCGGGCCCGAGGTGCTCGGCCAGACCGGTGTCGGCGACGATCCTGGCGAGCGGGGGCTGGACGCCGGCGAGGATCAGGTGTCCGCCCGCGTGGTGGAGTTCGTCCGCCTTGCGGCGCAGGAGCTTGATCATGGCGGACGACGGTACGTCGGGGAGGGCGCGGACGACGAGGACGAGGACGGCGCCCTCGGCGGGCGCGGGCCAGCTCCGGTCCATGCGGGGGAGTTCGGCGAAGAGGCTGACGCCGTTGTAGTCGAGGACGGTGACCTGCCCGGGGGGCAGCCGGTCGGGCGGTGGCGCGGTCCTCCAGCGGCCGTCGCCCGCGGGTTCGAGGGCGAGGAGCCGGGACTGGCGGGCGGCCTGGGCGCAGTAGAGCAGGAGGGAGGCGACGGCGCCCAGAATGACGGCCTGCTGGAGCGGGAGCTCGGTGGTGGCGAGGAAGGTGAGGGCCATCGCGGCGGTCGACAGGGGAGAGGTCTTCAGGACGAGGCGGATGTCGGGGATCTTGCCGGCGATGAGTTCGGCGCCGACGACGATGATCAGGCCGCCGATGACGGGCATCGGGATGCGCTCGGCCAGGGGCGCGAGGGTGAGGACGATCGCGGCGAGCCACAGGCCGGAGAAGATCCCGGTCCAGCGGGTGCGGGCGCCGGCGGAGACGGCGACACCGGTGCGCGACAGGGAGCCGCCGACCGGCAGGGACTGGAACAGGGCCCCGGCGACGTTGGCCGCACCCTGGGCGGCGAAGTCGCCGTTGACGGAGGAACGGGAGCCGTCCGGGTTGGGGACGGTCGGGGCGATACCGGCCGCTTGCGCGAGGGCGACCAGGGCGATGGAGACGGCGCCGCCGAGCAGGTGCGGGAACGCCGACCAGTCGGGGGCGGTGTAGTGGGGGAGGGCCGAGGGGATGTCGGCGATGCCCTCGACCAGCTCCACACCGGTGCCCAGCGCGGCGACCGCGCTGCTGACGACCACCATGGCGATCAGCAGCGCGACCGTTCTCAGCCGCTTCACGGCGTGGGCCAGGGCCCAGACGGCGACGGTGGCGGTCGCGGTCAGGGTGGCAGCGAGCTCCCAGGAACCGACGTGCACCACCCAGTCGCCCAGCTGCACGAGCTTGTTGTGGCCCTGCGGCTCGTAGCCGGTGGCGTCCTTCAGGACACCGGTGACGATCTGCACGGCGATGCCGACGGAGAAGCCGGTCATCACCGCGTTGGAGACGAACGAGAGCACCACTCCGAGCCGCAGGACGCCCATGAGCAGCATGACGAGGCCGGTCATCACGGCGAGCATCGCGATGTTCCCGCTGCTGCCGGCATCGAGGCCGGCGTCGGCCAGGACGCTCTGCGCCGTGAGCGAGATGGCGCTGGTGAGGGTGGTGACCATCAGTACGGTGCGGGCGGTGATCGAGCCGACGACGGCGGGCACGACACCGGAGAAGAGCCCGGCGACCGGGTTGAACCCGGCGATCGCCGCGTAGGCCATGCCTTCGGGGATGCTGAACAGACCGGTGACCAGACCGGCGGAGACGTCGGCGGGCCGCGGCCTGCCCAGGTGGGGGCGGCGGAGCCTGGAGGGTGCGGTTCGGGTCATGCGCGGCTTCGGTGGCATACGGGGCCGTGGTCGCGGTGTCGGACGGTCAGGGAGTGACGACCGGGAAGGACTTGTCGACCGGTGTGACCAGGGAGAAGAGGCGATCGAGGGCGCCGAGGTCGCCCTCGTGGTCGATCTTCTCCGAACCGCCGCCGGCCAGCAGGCCCAGCAGCTGGGGCTTGGTCAGGGTCAGGGTGAGGTCGGCGGCTGTCCTGGCCGCGCCGCTCTGGGGAACGGTGCGGTGGGTCAGGGCGCCGTTGCTGAGGGTCAGACGGTGGCGCCGGCGCTCGTCGACGAGGGCCAGGTCGATCGTCAGCTTCTCCTGCCAGGCCCGGGGGCCGTCGACGCGGACCGCGATCGAGTCGAGGAGCATGTCGACGGTCAGGGCCATCGCCATCTCGGGGTTGGTGGAGTCCAGCAGGATGGTGCCCGGTCCCTGGCGCAGTTCCAGGGCCGCGGTGAGGAAGAAGTTGCGCCAGGGGCCGTTCTCCGCGCCGTGACCGAGCCGGTCGTAGACGCCGGCGAGCGCGTCCTTGGCCGCGGTGTCGGAGGCGTCGGCGAAGACCAGGTGGTTGAGGAGGGTGGCGGCGAAACGCAGGTCCCCGTCCTGGGTGAAGGCCCGGGCCTTCGCCAGTGCCTGGTTCCGCCCGCCGAGCGCGTCCACGTACCGGCGGGCCTGCTCCACCGGCGGGTGCTCCCACAGGTGCGCCGGGTTGCCGTCGAACCAGCCCAGGTACCGCTGGTAGACGGCCTTGACGTTGTGCGAGAGCGAGCCGTAGTAGCCCCGCGCGTGCCAGGAGGTCTCCAGCGCCGGCGGCAGCTCCAGCTGCTCGGCGATCTCCGGCCCGGTCAGCCCGTCGTTCAGCAGCCGCAGGGTCTGGTCGTGCAGGTAGGCGTACAGGTCGCGCTGCGCCGACAGGAACGTCACGACGTTGCCGTGACCCCAGGTGGGCCAGTGGTGCGAGGCGAACGCCACGTCGTACCGTCCGTCGAAGAAGTCGATCGCCTCGTCCAGGTAGCGGGCCCAGATCCGGGCGTCCCGGACCACTGCGCCGCGCAGGGTCAGGATGTTGTGCATGTTGTGCGTGGCGTTCTCCGCCAGGCACAGGGCCCGCCTGTCGGGGAACAGGAAGTTCATCTCGGCCGGGGCCTCGGTGCCGGGAGTCAGCTGGAAGACGATCCGCACCCCGTCGACGGTCTCCTCCTGCCCGGTGTGGGTGATGTCGAGCGTCGGCGGGATCAGCGTGACCGTGCCGGTCGAGGTGGTCATGCCCAGCCCGGCACTGATCTGTCCCTCGGGGCCCTTGGGCAGCCGGTCCCCGTACATGAACATCGCCCGCCGGGTCATGGCGTTGCCCGCGTAGACGTTCTCGCTCACCGCGTGTTCGAGGAAGCCCACCGGGGCGATCACCGGCACCCCCTCCTCCGTACCGGCCGGCAGCACACCGCGCGAACCGCCGAAGTGGTCGCCGTGCGAGTGCGTGTAGACCAGGCCCGTCACCGGCCGCTGACCCCGGTGCTCGCGGTACAGCGCGAGCGCCGCAGCAGCGGTCTGCGCGGAGATCAGCGGGTCGATCACGACCACCCCGCGCTCGCCCTCCACCAGCGTCATGTTCGACAGGTCCAGACCCCGCACCTGGTAGATGCCCTCGGTCACCTCGAACAGGCCCTGCTTCGCACACAGCTGCGCCTGGCGCCACAGGCTCGGGTTCGCGGTGGGCGGGCATTCGCCCCGCAGGAAGTCGTAGGCGTCGTTGTCCCAGATCACCCGCCCGTCCTCGGCCTTCACCACGGCGGGCACCAGCGAGGCGATCAGCCCGCGCTCCGCGTTCTCGAAGTCCGTCCTGTCACCGAAGGGCAGTGAGGAGGTCATGCGTCGCTCCGATCCAAAGCCGAGCCGGGAACCCCGATCCGCGGCCCGCACCGGGCACACCCGGCGGCGGAACGGCGGCGTACCCGGCCCACCCTAGGACGATCATGGACAGGACCCCGAGTCCTGTTGGACCTTCCGGGTGAAGGCCGAGAGGCGCGCCACCGACACTGCCCTCGGCTCCCGCTCGCCCCGAGCGTGCGCAAGGCCCGGCGCCCCGTCCGGCGACGCCGCCCGGACCGGGTGCGGGTCGGTGGCGGCCACCGGCGGATGCGTCCTCGTGCGGCTACTCGAAGCGTGCGGGGTCGCCGGCTCCGCGGCGGACGATCTCCGCTCCGCCGTCGGAGAAGTCGACGACCGTGGTCGGGGTCGTGCCGCAGTCGCCGGAATCGACGACGGCGTCCAGCACGTGGTCGAGTCGTTCCTTGATCTCCCACCCCTGGGTCATCGGCTCGTCCTCGCCGGGCAGGAGCAGGGTGCTGGACACGAGGGGCTCGCCGAGCGTGGCGAGCAGGGCCCGCGTGACGGTGTGGTCGGGGATCCGGACGCCGACGGTCTTCTTCTTCGGGTGCATCAGACGGCGCGGGACCTCCTTGGTGGCGGGGAGGATGAAGGTGTAACTGCCCGGTGTCGCGGCCTTGATGGCGCGGAAGACGTCGTTGTCGATGTGGACGAACTGCCCCAGCTGGGCGAAGTTCTCGCACATCAGGGTGAAGTGGTGGCGGTCGTCGAGGCGCCTGATCGACCGGATCCGGTCGAGGCCCTCGTGGTTGCCCATGCGGCAGCCGAGGGCGAAACAGGAGTCGGTCGGGTACGCGATGAGGGCTCCGGAGCGGAGGCTGTCGGCCACGGTGTTGATGGTGCGGGCCTGGGGGGTCTGCGGGTGAACGTCGAAGTACTTCGCCATTGGCCGACCCTACGGGATCCGCCCGGCCGTCGTGGGACCGGCCCGCGGTGGGGCGGGGCCGGGGCCGGCCCGGCGCGCCGGTCGGTGCCCGCACGCCGCCACCGCCGCTCCCCGCGCGCCGTCCGGTCTTCCCGTCGCAACTTCGGCCGGGTGAGGGGGACTTCGGGTACCGGTACCCGCCACGTGCGCGTGCCCGGCCTGAAGTCCTCCTCACCCGGGCGGGCCCACCACCGGGTCAGGACCGATCGGGCCTCGGCGGCCTCGGGCCTCGGCCTGTCGGGCTGTTCGGCTGTCCGGCTGTCCGGCTGTCGGGCTGTCCGGCTGTCCGTCCGGTGCCGGGGGCTGCGGGGCCGGAACCGGTGCGGGCTCCGTGCCCGGTGGATCCGCTACGGGCCGGTGACGTCGTTCGCGGCGGCCTCGATCAGGTCGGTCACCGCGCCCGGCTGGGAGGCGAGGGAGGCGTGCGAGGCGTCCAGCTCGATCGTCTTGCGCGGGTTGATCCGTGCGGCCATGCGGCGCTCGTTGTCCGGGTGGATCATGCGGTCCGCGGTGGACACCTGGTACCAGGAGGGCTTCCTGCGCCAGGCCGGGGCGGTGATGGTGTCACCGAAGGTGGAGGCGAGCGGTGCCTTCTGCGTCACGGCCATGACCAGCGCCTCGTCGGGCGTGAGGTCCTGCGCGAAGCTCTCGTGGAAGAGGTCCTGCTTGATCCACAGGTAGCCGTCGGAGTCGGGCGCGATGTTCGCGAACGCCGCCGGCGGCTCCTCCTGGCTGAGCCCGCCCGGGCTCTCGCCGGCGTCCGGCGCGAACGCCGCGACGTAGACCAGGGCCGACACGTTCGGCAGGTCGCCGGCCTCGGTGATGACCGCGCCGCCGTACGAGTGCCCGACAAGTACGACGGGGCCTGCGATCTGGCGGATCATCCGGCGGGTGCGTTCGGCGTCGTCCGCCAGGGAGGTCAGCGGGTTCTCCACGGCGTGCAGGTCGCGGAACCCGCGGCGGTGGAGTTCCAGGATGACCTTGGACCAGTGGGCGGCGCCGCCCCAGAAGCCGTGGACCAGGACGATGGAGGGCTTGTCGGCCATGAGGGGCCTTCCTGCGAGGTGGGGAGGGGGTCCGACTGCGTCGTCCACGTTAGGCAGCCTTCCGGACCTCGCCGTCGCGCCGCGCCAGGTCGCCACTCACATGGATCCGGGCACCGACGGACCGGCGCGCGCCGCCGGCGGGGGCTCGCGCGGACGGCCGTCCGCGCGAG
>NZ_JBEXNT010000118.1:0-30174 GCF_040611255.1 Kitasatospora sp. NPDC002965
GAGCGCGGCGCCACCCGCCGGCGGCCGGACCGGCACCGCGCGCGCGTCCGCCGCCTCGCACGCCGCCGGCCTCCGGGTACTGGCCCGCAGCACCCGGGCCACCCTCGCCGGTCTGCCGAAGTCCCCGCCCTCCCCCCACTGGAGAGCCGGCGAGCGGACCCTGCGCCTGCTCACCGTGGCCGCAGCCGCAGCCGTCGCCGCCCTGGCCACCGGCCGCCCCTGGCTGCTGGCCCTGGCCGCCGGCCCCGCCGTCCTGCTCGCCCTCGCCGCCCCCGGGCCCGCCCGCCCCACGGAGCTCACCGCCGAGGCCACCGCCGAACCGCGCCGCTGCTTCGAGGGCGAGCAGGTCACCGTCCGGATCACCCTCCGGCACGACGGGCGGATCGGCCCGCTCGACCCGACCTTCTCCTTCGGCACCGGCCTCACCCCGGAAGCCCTCACCGTCGGCACCGACGGGATCGACCTGGTCCTCCGGACCGGTGCCTGGGGCCGCTGGACCCTGGGCGCGGTCGACCTCGACGTCTACGACGCCGGAGGACTCACCCGCCGCACCGTGCGCGCCGAACTGGGCGAGGTCGACGTCTTCCCGGTGCCCAGCGCCTCCCGGCTGACCCCGATCCCGGTCCGCCTGCCCGAGCGGATCGGCGAACACATCACCGCACACGAGGGCACCGGCGTCGAGGTCGTCGGCGTGCGCCCGCACGTACCCGGCGAGCGCCAGCGGCGCATCCACTGGCCGTCCACCACCCGCCGTGACGCGATCCAGATCAACCAGTTCGCCGCCGAACGCGCCGCCGACGCGGTCGTCCTGTTGGACACCCTCACCGACCTCCACGACACGGCCACCGGCCTCTCCAGCCTGGACGAGACGCTGCGGGCGGCCGGCGGCCTCACCCGCGCCTACCTGCGGCGGCACGACCGCGTCGGGCTGATCGCCGTCGGCGGCCGGCTGCGCTGGCTCACCCCGGCCGGCGGGGACCGCCAGTTCTACCGCATGGTGGAGAGCGTGCTGGAGGTCCGCCGGGACCGGCGCCACCGCGGCCCCACCCTCCCCCGCCTGCCGCTGCCCGCACTGCCGGGCCACGCGCTGGTGTACGCGTTCACACCGCTGGCCGACCAGCGCATCCTCGACGTGCTCGGGCAGGTCCGCGAACGCGGCAACCCGCTCGTCGTGGTCGAGATCCCGTCCGGCGAACCGGCGACCGACCCCGGGGACGAGGTCGACGCCCTCGCCCTGCGCCTCTGGCACGCCGAACGCGAGGCGATGCGTTCGGCGTTGCGCGGCCGGGGCGTCCCCGTGGCCCGCCACACCCCCGGCGAGGCACTCGACCTGGCGCTCGCTCCGCTGCTGCGCCGCAGGATCGGAGGACCCGCCCGGTGAACGCGTCCCGGACCACGCTCACGACCGGCACCACCGCCGACACCACGACCGACACCACGACCGACGCGATGCCCGGCGCCGCGACCGGCACGGCCCCGGGCGCCGACGCGACGGGGAGCGCGGCGGGGAGCGCGACGGCCGACCGACCGGGCCCGTTCGCCGCCTGGGCCCCCCGGCTCCAACGAGCCGCCGCCCGCTGCACGGGCGCGGCCCTCGCCCTGGCCGCCGCGCTCGGCGGCGCGGCCGACCGGTTCGGTCCCGCCGCCCCGGTGGCGGCCACCGCCCTCGCCCTCTGGGCCGCCGTTCCTCCCGATGCCCCGGCGGCCCGACCGCTCACCTGGGCCGCCCGCCTCACGGAGGCCCGCACCACGGTGCTCGCCACCGGGTGCGTCCTGCTCGCCGCACTGGGCGAGCCGCCGTTCTGGCGGGCCCTGGCCGTCACCGTGCTGCTCGTCGGCCACCTGCTGCTGCTCGACGTCCTCGGCCCGCACGGCCGGATCCTCGCACCGGCCCGCGCCCTGGTCGCGGTGGCGTCGTCGTGCCTGGTGCTGCCGGTGGCGTTCGCGCCGACGGCGGCGGGCGAGTGGTCCCGCCCCATCGCCCTGCTCGGCCTGTTCGCCGCCGCCTGGGGTGTCGGACTGGCCCTGTGGCCGCACCGCCACCGGCGTCCGCGCCGGTCCGGAACCCAGGACCGGGACCACGACCGGGACCACGACCGGCCCGAAGCCCCGTGAACGGCGGCCGGTGGACGGCGGACGGCGCGTCAGGCGTCCACGCCCTGCCCGCCTGCGGAGCCCGACCCGGCCGCACCGGGGAGCCGGTGTGACGTCTGGCACCCGGTCCGGGGCGAACCCGGGCTGCCGCCTCCTCGTCGTGGTGCACGAGGACACTCCAGTGATGTGACGGACCGTGGGGGGACCATGGAGAGCAAGGCATCCGGTTCGAGAGCCGGTCTGGCCTGGACCGAGGCCGAGGACGAACGGCTGCTGGAGGCGGCGGGCCGGGGGCAGTCCCTGGAGGACCTCGCCGCCCGGCACGGCCGTACCGTCGGCGGCATTCGCGCGCGTCTGAGCCGCTTCGTGCCGCTCACCGACGCCGGTGACGAGGAACTGCTGCAGTGGCTGCGGACCCATGCGGGCCCGGTCCGCGCGGCCGATCACACCGCTGGTCGCACTGCCGAACGCGCCGCCGAACGCACCGGTGGTCGCGCCGCCCGCCGAACACCGGCCGCGCCGGACCCCCGCGCCGCCGACGTTCTCGCCGAGTGGCAGCACCTGACCGGGCACGAGCTGCGTCGCGATCGGCAGACGGCCTTCCTCGCCCGCCCCGTGGTCGGCACGCTGGCGGCCGCGGACCCCGCCGTCCGCCGGGACACCGGCCGACGGCTGTGGCAGGACACCCGGCAACTGCTCCTGGAGGACTGGGCGCTGGAGTGCCGGTGCCCGGGCGCCACCGCGCCGGCCCCGCCCTGGAGCGCCGTCGCCGGGCACGACGACGACACCGCGATGGCGCTGCGGGAACTCCTGGCGGCGGCCGTCGACGAGCTCCCCCGCGAGCGCCACCGCCGGATCATGACCCTCCGGCTCGGCGTGGGCGACCACGAAGCACAGACGCTGGAGACGGTCGCCGACGCCTTCGGCCTGTCCCGCGAACGCATCCGCCAGCTGCAACAGAAGGCCGTGAGCGCGCTGGCCCGCGCCACCACGCCCGCGGCCCGCAGGTTCCGGAGCCTGCTGTCCGAGCTCGGCCGCCCCGACGGGACCCCGACCGACGGCGAGGACGGACCGCCCGACGCCGAACGCCTCCTCGACCTGGCGCGGGTGCTGCTGCCGTCCGTCCCGCCCCGCCGGGCGGTCGCCCTGCTCGCCACCCTCGCCGGGGCCGGCAGGCTTCCGGCGGACAACCTCGCGGCCCGGGCCATGACGATCCGCACCCTGCGCCACGGCGCAGCCCGCCGCGAGGCCGCGCGGCAGGGCCGTACCGAGCGGGCCACCGTGCGGTGGAGCCGTCTGGAGGCCGACGTCCGGTGGGCCGGTACGGGCGGGAGCGCTCCCCCGCGCGCGGAGCTGGAGGCCCTGCGCGAGGCGGACGACGAGGATCCCCGCTCCGGGTCGTGGGAGTGCCCCAAGCTCGGCCGCGCGGTGGCGTACGAGTCGGAGACCGAGCTCCAGGTGATCCAGCTCCTCTCCTTCGCCTCGCAGGTCGCGTACTACCAGGAGCAACCCCTCGCCGTCGGCTACGAGTTCGACGGGCGGGCGCGCACGTACTTCCCCGACCTGCTCGTCGCCACCACCGACGGGCGCTGCGTCCTCGTCGAGGTCAAGCCGGTCTTCGAGATGGCCACCGCCGTCAACGTCGCCAAGTACCGTGCCCTTGAGGCGTTGTGCCGCGACCACGGCTGGGGCCTGCTGGTCACCGACGGGTACCGCACCCGCTCGCTGGTGGAGAACCACCCGGTGGACCCGCGTCTTGCCGAAGCCATCGGCCCGCTGCTGGCGGAGGGCACGGTACTGGGATGGCCGCACGTGCTGACCGCAGCGGGTGCGCAGCGCCCGGGTTCGCTGGACATCGCGGCCCTGGCCCTGCGTCACGGGTGGGAGTGGCGCACCCGGCCGTTCCGGCTCTCCGCCGGCCGGGCCGCGCCCGCACCGGTTCCCGTCGCCGTCCCGGAGCTCGCGCCCACGTCGACGCCCCTGCCCGTTCCGGACCTCGTGCCCGCGCCCGTTTCCGTTCCGGGCCCGGTAGAGGCACCGGAACCGGACCCCGGTCCGGCGGCCGTCCCCGGGCCCCGTCAGGAGACGCTTCCGGGGCAGGACGACCCGGCGCCCCCCGTTCCCGGCGAGCCGGTGTGCCCGACGCCCGAGGAGATCGAGGCGGCCCGGACCCCGGCCGGCGGGTGGCGTCGCAGCCAGCTCGCGGCCTGGGGCGTCCCGTGGCCTCCCCCGAAGGGCTGGAAGCAGCGGCTGACCGCCCGGTCGCGCTCCGGGCGGTCCTGACGGGACGGCCGCCCCGGTTCAGGGGTGCGGCCGGTCCGGGCCGGTCCGCAGGTCCTGCCGGTCGGTGGCGAGGTCGACGAAGAGGGCCGCGGACCAGCCGAAGCCGGAGGTCGCGCGCCTGCCGCGGGCACCGGTCAGGGGGTTCCAGTACTCGTAGAGGCCGCCGGCGCCCGCGACCATCGCCAGGGTGCGGCTTCGGAGCTCGTCGGCGGTCTCGGCGAAGCCCGAGCGGCGCAGGCCCTCGACGAGGAGGTAGTTGACGTTCAGCCAGACGGGGCCGCGCCACATCGCGTCCGGGTCGAAGGCGGGATCGTCGAACGCGACCGTCGGGACGGGGCGTTCCCCCCAGAAGGCGGCCGAGCGGAGGGTCCGCTCCAGGTGGGCGGCGATCTCGGCGGGCAGGCGGCCGGTGAACAGCGGCATCAGGTCGAGGACGGTGCGGACGGGCACGTCCGCACCGTCGGCGAGGGTGCGGAAGCGGGTGCCGTCCCAGCGGCGTGCGACCAGCACGTCGGTGTGGGCGGCGGCCCGCGTGCGCCACCGGGCGGCGTCCCCGGGCCGGCCGAGGGCGTCGGCGATGTCCGCCAGGCAGTCGGCCTCGTGGATCAGGTAGGAGTTGAGGTCGGGGGGTTCGGCGCGGGGGCCGTAGTCCCAGACGGGACTGTCGTCGAGGCCGGACGAGTAGGGGTGCAGGTATTCGGGCAGCCCGTCGCCGTCCGGGTCGGAGGCGGTGAACCACCAGTCGTGCGCGCGCACGAGCCGGGGGTAGACGGAGGCGAGGAACGGGACGTCCGGGTGGCTCCGGTGGAGCTTCCGCACGGCCCAGGCGGCCAGCGGCGGTTTGGTGACCGGGACCGGATCCGCGGAGGGTAGGGCGCCGTTGGCCCGGCCGACGTGTTCGCTCAGGCGGGCGTGGTCCGACCGGGGGAGGTCGGTGGTCTCGGCGAGGACGCCGTGGTCGTGGACGACGTCCGGGAGGCGTCCGTCGGGGAGCTGGTGGTCGAGGACCAGGAGGATCTGGTCGCGGGCGAGGGCGGGCGAGGCGTGGCGCAGGCCGACGGCGTGGAAGAGGGCGTCCCAGTTCCAGACGCCCACGTAGCCGTACTTGGAGGGGACGAGTCCTTCGCGGCCGGCGATCGGCAGCAGGTTGACGGCCAGGGTCCACCAGGCCGTCCGGGCGCGTTCCGCCAGGTCCTCCGGGACGGGCGGCATCCGGGCGAACCACGCGTCCCAGCGGGCCTCGGACGCGGCGCGCACGGCCGCTTCCGACCACCGGCCGGGCGGGCCGACGAGGACGTGGCAGCCCGCCAGGGCGAGGGTGTGCTCCGTCCCGTCGGGCCGCCGCCAGGAGGCCCGGGCGCGGTGTCCGGCGATCACCAGCGTGGCGGGGTCGGCGAACAGCAGCGACACCCCGCCGGCGAACACCACCTCGGTGGGCGTCGCGGATACGACGGGGAGGTCCTTCCCGGCGGGGTCGCGGACGACCAGGGCGGACAGCTCGGTGGTGCGGGCGAGCGGGGTCTCGTACGCGGCGCGGGCGATCCGGAGCCCGTCCGGGTGGGCGGTGACGAGCAGGCGCGAGCCGCGTTCGGTGAACGGCCGCTCCACGAGGTCCAGCGTGAGCATCAGCGTCCTCCCAGGCCCGAGGAGGCCATGCTGTTGAGGATCTTGCGCTGCCCGACCAGGAACGCGATCAGCATCGGCACCACGGTCATCGCCGACAGGGCGGCGGTCAGTCCGTAGTCGACGCCGCCCCGCTGGGAGTGGAAGGAGTCGAGCAGCAGGGGGATGGTGAACAGGTCCGGCGTGTTCAGGAACACCAGCGGGAAGAAGTAGCTGTTCCAGCTGGCCAGGAAGACGATGATGCCGAGGGTCCACAGGCCGGGCCTGATGTTGGGCAGGATGATCCGCCAGAAGATCGTCCACCGGCTCGCGCCGTCGATCCGCGCCGCGTCCTCCAGCTCGACCGGGACGGCCCGGATGAACTGGCGCAGCAGGAACACCGCGAACGGGTTGGCGACGGCCGGCAGGATCAGCGCCAGGTGCGAGTCGATGAGTTGGAGCTTGGCGAGCATGATGTAGAGCGGCACGATCGTGACCTGGGCGGGGACCATCTGGGTCGCGAGGAAGAGGCCGAACAGCGGCCCCGAGCCGCGGAACGGTATCCGGGCGAAGGCGTAGGCCGCCATCGCCCCGGTCAGCAGGGTCGCGACGACGGTGACGGCCGCGATGTACATGCTGTTCCAGTAGGCGCGCCCGAGCGGCACCTCGCCCAGGACGTCCGGGTAGTTCTGCGGGCGCCACGGCCCGGGGAGCCAGGCGAGCGGGTCGTTGATCATCTGGGTGGCGCCCTTGAAGGAGGTCAGCATCATCCAGATGAACGGGAACAGCATGACCAGGCCGCCGGCGGTGAGGCCGGTGTGCAGGAGGATCCGTCTGCGGTTGCTCATGGCGGCCTCACGACTCGTAGTGGACGAAGCGCTTCTGCGCCTTGAACTGGACCGCCGTGACGAGGAGTGTCAGGAGCAGCAGGATCAGGGCCGCGGCGCTGGAGAGGCCGAAGTGGAACTCGCGGAAGCCCTGTTGGTAGACCTTGTAGACGATGGTCTGGGCGCCCTCGTTGTGGTCGGGGTTGACGAGGACGTAGATCAGGTCGAAGGCCTGGAAGGAGCTGATCACCGAGACCACCACGGTGAAGAAGACCGTGGGTGAGAGCATCGGCAGGGTGACCGAGCGCAGGGTCTGCCAGGGGCCGGCGCCGTCGATCCGGGCGGCTTCGAGCAGGTTCGTCGGGATGGTGGCGAGTCCGGCGAGGAAGATCACGACGTTGAGGCCGAGGGACGACCAGATCGTGACGACCGCGATGGCGGGCACCACCCAGGTCGGGTCGGCCAGCCAGTCCGGCAGGGTGATCCCGAAGAGGTCCTGCACGGTGCCGTTCAGGATGCCGTCGGCGCCGCCGCCGAGGATCATCTGCCAGATCACCGACACCGCGACGGAGCTCGTCACGACCGGCAGGAAGTAGACGACCCGGTAGGCGGTGCGGCCTCGCACGCCGTGCAGGGCCAAGGCGAGCAGGAGGGCCAGGACGAGGCCGCCCGGCACGGTGATCAGGCCGATCTTGACGGTGTTCCACACCGCGCGGCCGAAGGCGGGGTCGGTCAGCTGGGCCCGGAAGTTGTCCAGTCCCACCCAGCTCGCGTCACCGAGCCCGTCCCACTCCATGAAGGACAGGACGACGGCGAACCCGAGCGGGCCGACCAGGAACACCAGCAGGCCGAGCAGTTGGGGGGCGAGGAAGACCACGGCCCACCGGCGGTCCCGGCGCCGCCAGAGCGGCTCGCGGCCGCTCCGTGCGGGGCGGGACCGCCGGCGTGCCACGGCCTGGGAGACGGCGCTCAACCCTTCGGGCCCTTCATCCCGTCGACCAGGCTCTGGAGCTGGGTCATCCCCTCGTCGAACCCGACCTTGCCCTCCCAGATCTTCATGAGGTGGTCGTTGATCGCCTTGGTCAGGCCGGGGACGGCGACCTCGTCGGGGTAGTTGGCGAAACCCTTGTCGCGGACGTCGAGGAAGGTCCGGGCGTGCGCGGGGTAGTTCCCCTCGGTCACCAGGTTCTCGGCACCCTTGATCGACGGCACGGCGCTGCCGCCCTTGAGCCGCAGCTGCTGGCCCTCCTTGCTGACGAACTCGCTCAGGAAGGTGAAGGCCTCCTTCGGGTGCTTGGTGTCCTTGTTGAGGGTCAGGTAGGACGCGGCGACCGCGCCGGGGATCGGTTCCCCGGTCTGCGAGGGGAACGGCACGACGTCGTAGCTCTCGCGGTCGCCGCCCTTGTCGATGCCCTCGATGACCCAGCGGCCCCCGGCGTAGAAGCCTGCCTTGTGCTTGACGAACTGGGTGGCCGCGCTGTTGCCCTCGGGCAGCAGGTCGGCGGAGGCGAAGGTCTTGTCCCTGTAGCCGTCGGCGAGGGTCCTGAGCGCCTGCCGGGCCTTGGGGTCGGACGGTGCGACGAACGTGCCGTTGTCCCAGACCTTGCCGCCGAAGCCGTTGACGAGGCTGTAGTTGGCGCCGTACCAGTTCCAGAATATGGAGCCGTACCGGCCGGAGTCCTTGAGCTTGGCGTTCATCTCCAGGTACTTGGCCATGGTCCACCGGCCCGCCTCGTTCAGGGCGGCCGGGTCCTCGGTGATGCCGGCGGCGGCGAGGGCCTTCTTGTCGAACCACAGGACCTCGGGGTTGGTGTCGTTCGGGACGCCGAACGTCACACCGCCCTTCTTCGCCCCGCCGTAGATGCCCTCGAAGAAGTCCGTCGGCCTGCTCTTGCTGAGGGGGCCGGCGAGCTGCTCGTCGAGCGGAGCGAGCACGCCGTCGGCGACGAGCTTGCCGATGTAGTCGTCACCGACGTAGAACACGTCGGGGGCGGTCCTGGAGGTGAGCTGGGTGATCAGCTTGGGGTGGTAGTCCTCGTAGGAGGCGACGGGCTCCAGCTTCAGCGTGATGTTCGGGTACTTCCTGGTGAACTCGTCGGTGAACGCCTTGAAGACCGCCATGTCCTCGGCCGAACCCCAGGTCGACCAGCGCAGGGTGACCTTGCCGTCCTTCGCGTCGCCGGTGGAGCCCGCGCCGCCGCTCCCGCTGCACGCGGACACGGACACGGACAGGGCGACGGCGGCGGCGACGGCGGCCAGGACCGTCCTTCTCTTCACAGCAGACATCAGATGCCTCCGAGGAGCTTTCGCGGGGGGGTGGGTGGGTGGAGCGCGCCGGAGCGGTACGGAAAGGTGGAACGGGGGTGGTGGAGCGGGGTGGAGCAGGGTGGAGCAGGGTGGAGCAGGGGGGTCAGGCGAGGCCGCCGCCGTCGACGACGAGGGCGGACCCGGTGATGTAGCTGCTCGCGTCGCCGGCGAGGAACAGCACGGCGCTCGCGATCTCCTCGGGCGACCCGGCCCGGCCCATCGGCCGGTCGGCGGCGTCCTTCTCGAAGGCCGACCACTCCACCTGCAGCTGACGCGCCTCGTCGCGGAGCATCGACGTCATGGTGTCGCCGGGGTTGACCGAGTTGACCCGGATCCCCGCGGCGGCGTGGTCGATCGCCAGGGCGCGCGTCATGTTGACGACCGCGGCCTTCGAGGCGCAGTAGGACAGGGCGTTGCCGCCTCCCTTCAGCCCCCAGCCGGAACCGGTGTTGACGATCGAGCCGCCCTGCGTCATCGCCGGGATCGCGAAGCGGCACATCAGGTAGACCGACCGGACGTTGACGGCCATCACCCGGTCCCAGTCGTCGGCGGAGATCTCCAGCGCGGTCTGGCGCCGGATGATCCCGGCGTTGTTGAACAGGACGTGCAGCCCGCCGAACCGCTCGACGGCGATGTTCACGATCCGCTCGCAGTCGACCTCGGAGGAGACGTCGGCCCGTACCGACACGGCCCGCCCTCCGGCCGCCTCGATCTCGCGGACCACGGCGGAGGCGTCCGCCAGGTCGGCGACGACCACCGCCGCTCCCTCGGCGGCGAACAGCCGGGCGGTGGCCCGGCCGATGCCGGAGGCTCCGCCGGTGACGACGGCGACCTTGTTCTGCAACGTGTTCATAGCTCCTCGTTCGCTGACTGGATGCGGTACATCACGGACTCGCGGTACCCGGTGACGACCCGGGTGTGGCCGCCGAACGCGGCGTCGGCCGCGGCGTCGCCGCTGTCCACGAGCAGCGGCCGGCCGCCGAGCGCGGCGAGCTTCTGCTGGGTGGCGAGCACGACGATCCCGGCGAGCCGGTCCAGCACCCGGGGGCTGAACTGCTGGTTACCGCGACCGATCACGAACCCCTGCCCGCCGATCACGGACAGCACACCGTGTGTGACCTGTGACATGGCAAGGGTGTGCAAGGTCCGCTCGGTGACGTCGGGGGCGAGCAGGACGCCGTCCCGGACCACGTCGACCCCCAGCGGCGTCAGGTCCAGACCCAGCGCGCGGCCCACCGCGAGCGTCGTCGCCCCGGGGCCGAGCGCGTAGGCCTCGCCGGGCACCATCGACGCCACCACCTCGCGCGCGATCGACTCCGCCGATCCCGGCGGCGCCCCCGACGACCCGCTCTTGCGCCCGCTGAGCCGCGTCCTGGCCGCGGGCACCCGCAGGGTCCCGTACAGCCGGGCGCCCACCCGCCCCGACCGGTACGCCTCCTCGTCCAGGTCGACGACCTCCGCGTCCAGGGTGGTCCCGTCGAACGCGGCGGCGGTCGCGGCGGCGGCGAACGGGCTGACCGCGAAGCAGCCGGAGTAGACCTTCACCCCGGCCGGCACGCCGAGCACCGGCCCCCGGGGCCGGGCGTCCAGCACGTCCCGCGCCGTTCCGTCCCCGCCCGCGAACAGCAGCAGGTCCGCGCCGCCGAGCGCCGCCACCGCCGCCCGGGTGTCCGCCGCGCCGGTCGTCACGGTCACCGCGCCGCCGGCCGTGGTGGCGGCCCCCGCACCGGCCCGGGGGCGGTGGACGACCTCGTGGGGGACGCCGGCCGCCCGCGCGCTGTCCTCCCCCATGGCCCCCGCCACGGTGCGCACCCGGACGTCCGGGCGCAGCCGGTGGAGCGCCGCCAGCGCGGCGGCCGCCCGCTCCCCCGCACGCGGGACGGCGCCGAGGGCGAGCGCCCTGGCCTGGACGTCGGGGCCGTCGCTGCCCTTGAGCGCGGCCGGACCCCCGAGTCCCGCCACGGGGTTCACGACCAGGCCGACGATCACCGGCGGTGCTTGCGACAGTAGGCGCGCCAGCTCGGCGACCACTGCGCGGGATCGTCCAGCGAGGTGGGGTCGATCCGGTGGACGGTCTGGTGGTACGGCGCGTTCTTCACGAACTCGGGGTCCTCCCGGGCTTCGGAGGCCACCTGGGCGAGGATCGCGGCGTACTCGTCCAGGTCCTCGCGGGAGTAGGACTCCGTCGGTTCCAGGGTGAACGGCTCGGGGACCACGTACGGGTGGTGGCTGGTCCAGTAGTGGACGCCGAAGTCGGCGGCGCGGATCCCGATCTCCTCGGAGTGCACCCCGGTCTCCTCCGTGAGGTCCTGCCAGGAGTAGCGGACCTGCTCCACCCGCCGCCGGTCCGCCCACGGGACGGAGGCGCCGGGGATCCGCAGGACCTTGTGCATCAGGTAGTTGTTGTTGAGGACGGCCGTCTCCGCGACCTCCCGCAGACCGTCCGCGCCGAGCGCCATCACCCACGCGTAGGCGCGCACCACGTTCGGCGTGACCCCGAGGAACGGCCGGATCTTCCCCACCGACCGCTCGGGGGAGGCCAGCGTGTACGACGCGCCGGCGCGCTCGACGACCGGTCCGGGCAGGAACGGCGCCAGCGCCTCGGAGACGCCGCACGCCCCCGCCGCGGGCCCGCCGCACGCGTGCGGGGTCGAGAACGTCTTGTGCAGGTTGAAGTGGCACAGGTCGAACCCGGCGTCACGGGCGCGGGTGATCCCGAGGATGCCGTTGGCGTTCGCCTGGTCGTAGCAGGCCAGGCCGCCCGCCTCGTGGACGAGGTCGACGAACTCGCGGATCCTCGGGTTGAAGATCCCGGTGTCCTCCGGGTTGGTGATGAGCAGCGCCGCGGTCCGCGGACCCACGGCCGCCCGCAGCGCCTCGATGTCCGGGTTGCCGGCGGCGTCCGGCATCAGGGTGATCACCTCGTACCCGGCGACCTTCGCACACGCCGCGTTCGAGGGGTGCGAGAACATCGTGGTGACGACCTGGTCGCGCTGCCCGCCCTCGCCCCGGGAGGCGTGGTAGGCGCGGATCATCGCGATGTTGGCGTAGATCGCCGCGGAACCGGCGCCGGGCTGCAGCGACACCCGGGCCATGCCGGAGATCTCCTTGAGGATCTGCTCCAGCCGCCAGTAGATCTCCAGCACGCCCTGGACGGAGTCCTCGGGCTGCAGCGGGTGCAGTTCGGCGATCTTCGGATCCCGCACGAAGGTGTCGTTGACCTTGGGGCTGTACTTCATCGTGCAGGTGCCCTGGCCGACGTCGATGTTCAGGTCGGCGCCGAGGGTCTCCTGCGACAGGCGCAGGTAGTGGCGGACCACCTGGTTCTGCGACAGTTCGGGCAGCGCCGGCGGGGTGCGGCGGCCGACGCCCTCGGGCAGCTCGACCGGCGGCGCGTCCGGGGCGGGCACGCCCACGCCGCGCCGGCCGGGCCGGGACAGCTCGAAGATGATCTCCTCGTCCCAGCGGGCCTGGTGGAAACGGCGCAGCACGGGCTTGGGTGCGACGGGCAGGGTCGCGAACGATTCTCCGTGCGAGCTCACTTGGTGCCTCCGATGGCTGAGAGGGCGTCCTTGGCGGCCGCCGCGAGGGTGTCGATGTCGGCGATCGAGTGCCGCTCGGTGACGCAGACCAGGACCTCCCGGGAGCCGAGCCGCACCCCGCCGAAGATGTCCCGGCGGCGCAGCGCCGCGAGGAACGCGTCGGCGTCCGGCACCTCGACGGCGAACTCGCGGAAGTGGAAGGCCTCCTGGTGACGGACCCGGGCACCGGCCGAGGCCAGGGCCCCCATCGCGTACCGGGTCCGGGCCAGGATCGTCTCGCCGATCTCGCGCATTCCCTGCGGGCCCATCAGCGAGAGGTAGACACCGGCGGTGATGCCCCACAGGGCGGCCGCGGTGCCGACCCACTCCTTGCCCTCCTCGCGCAGCGCGAAGGAGGTCCGGTCGTAGAAGACGTCACCGAAGCCGTACTCCCCGGGGACGGCGGTCGGGGCGATGCCGAACAGGCGGGAGGGGAACTCCGCGACCAGGCGTTCGTCGTCCCGGCTCGCGATGAACCCGGCCTGGCCGCCGCCGTACTGCTGGTGCATGCCGAGCGACTGGATGTCCCCGCAGACCAGGTCCGCGCCGAAGGACGCGGGGGGCGCGAGCACGCCGAGCGCGATCGGGTCCGTCCCCACGACCAGGAGGGCGCCGGCGCCGTGGGCGAGGTCCGCCAGTTCGCGCCCGCGCGTCTCGATGACGCCGTAGACGTTGGGCGTCTCCAGGTAGAGCGCGGCGAAGGTGTCGTCCAGGTCGATCTCGCCCACCTCCCCCGAGCCGGCCACCGGGGCGAGCACGACCTCGACGTCCGGGGCCAGGTAGTCCCGGATCTTGGCGAGCTTGTCCGGCGCGATCGCGCCGCTGACGAGCACCCGGCCGCGGCCCGTGTGGCGGGCGGCCATCCGCAGGGCCGTCCCCGCCGCCTGGAAGCCGTCGTAGGTGGGCACGTTGACGACGTCCATGTCGAGCAGCTCGGCCATCATCGAGACGTACTCGAAGAGGGCCTGGAACCGGCCGTGGTCCTCGTAGGGCTCCCCCGCGTAGGCGGTCAGGAACTCGCCGCGCCCGTTCACCTCGTCGCACACCGCCGGGACGTGGTGCGGGTAGCAGCCGTGCCCGAGGAAGCTCAGCACCTCGGTGGTGTCGGTGTTGCGGCCCAGCAGGCCGCGCATGTGCCGCACCAGGCCGGGCTCGTCGGCGAACGGGGCGGGCAGGTCGAGGGGGCGGCCCGGCCGCAGGTCGGCGGGGATGTCGCCGTAGAACTCGGCGACGCTCGACGCACCGATCTCGGCGAGCATCGCCGCCCGGGCCTCGGGCCCCGCGTTGGGGATGTAGGGATGGGTCACGAGATCTCCTCGGGCTTCAGGACCACGGCGTCGCGGGGCGCGAGCACCACGTGGCCGTGCAGGGGACGGCCGGTCAGCAGGTCGGTCCCGGCGGCGGGCAGGGTGACGGTGGCCGGTGCGGCCCCGTGGTTGAGCAGGAACAGGTACGCGCCGCGGCGGCACGCCTCGACGCCGGCGGGCAGGTCCGTCCCGGTGACGCCGGTGACGCCGGCGCCGGCGAGCACCTCGTCGAGCAGCGGGGTCAGGTCGTCGGGCAGGCAGCCGAGGTAGGTGGCGTGGCCGCGCCGGGTGACCGCCGCGCGCCCGTCCAGCGGGCCGCCGCGGTAGCGCGCGACCACCTGCGCGTCGTCGACGGTCAGCCACTCGCTCCAGGTCCGGGCCGTCAGCCGGGTGCCGTCCGGCGTCACCACCTGCTGGGTCAGGCCGTCGGGGATCGGCCAGAACTCCTCGACGCGCACGCCCAGCAGTTCCCGCAGCGGCCCGGGCGCGCCGCCCTCGTGGACCTGGTCGGCGGCGTCGACGACCCCGCTGAACGGGCCGACGACCAGCCGGCCCGGGAAGGAGGCGAGGTTCGCGGCCTGCTCCGCGGTGCACAGGTAGAGGTTGGGGACGACGACGACCTTGTAGGAGGAGAGGTCCCGGCCGGGCGGCGTGAGGTCGACGGCGATGCCGCGGGCGTGCAGCGGCCGGTACCAGGAGAGGAGGAGCGCGTGCAGCGCGAGCCGGTTCGACGGCAGCGACTCCGGCGCCTCCAGCCCCCACCAGCTGTCCCAGTCCAGGACGAGGGCGACGTCGGCCGACGTCGTGGCCCCCGCGACCTCGGCCAGCCGCCGCACGTCCGCCCCCAGTTCGAGCGTCTCGCGCCACTGGCGGGTGTCCGTCCCGCCGTGCGGCAGCATCGCCGAGTGGAACTTCTCCGGCCCGTACGCGGCCTGGCGCCACTGGAAGAACATCACCCCGTCCGAACCGTGGGCGACCGCCTGCAGGCTGTGCAGGCGCATGAGGCCCGGCTCCTTGGGGACGTTCACCTCCCGCCAGCTCACCGCGCCGGGCGCCGATTCGAGGAGCAGCCACGGCTGCCGCTTCAGCGAGCGCATCAGGTCGTAGCTGAGTGCGGCCTTCACGTGGGACGCCGGGTCGGCGGGGTCGGGGTAGGCGTCGTCGCTGACGACGTCCTCGGCCGCCGCCCACGTCCAGTAGTCGAGGTGGTGCAGGATGCTCATGAAGTTCGTCGTCACGGGGACGTCCGGGGTGACGTCCTTGAGCACCCGGCGCTCGGCCTCGAAGCAGGCGAGCAGCGCGTCGCTGGAGAACCTCCGCCAGTCCAGGACCTGGGCCGGGTTGACCGGACCGGGTGCCTTCCGGGGCGGTTCGACCTGCGTCCACTCCGTGTAGTGCTGGCCCCAGCAGGACGTCCCCCAGGCGGTGTTGAGGCCCTCCAGGCTCCCGTGGCGGTCGGCGAGCCAACGCCGGAAGTCCCGCGCCGACTCCTCGCAGAAGCACTCGACCGTGTGGTCGCCGTACTCGTTGCCGACGTGCCACATGACCAGCGCCGGGTGCTCCCCGTAGCGCTCCGCCATCGCCCGTGCCAGCCGCACGGTGCCCGCCCGGAACACCGGCGAGGAGGGGCAGTAGCCCTGCCGGGAACCGAACCCCAGGCGGGTCCCGCCCGCGTCGACGGGCTGCATCTCGGGGTGTTCCCGCACCAGCCAGGGCGGCGGCGTCGCCGTCGCGGTGGCCAGGTCCACCGCGATCCCGTGGGCGTGGAGCAGGTCAAGGACCCGGTCCAGCCAGCCGAAGTCGAAGACCCCGGGCGCGGACTCCAGCCGCGACCAGGAGAACACCGCGACGGTCACGACGTTCACCCCGGCCTCGGCCATCAGCCGGACGTCCTGCTCCCACACCTCCTCGGGCCACTGTTCGGGGTTGTAGTCACCTCCGAACAGCATCCCCGGCACCCGCGTCAGGCTCATCTGCCGCCTCCCGTCCACCCGGTTCGCATTTTGTATTCAGAATGCATAGTGCAGTACTCTGCATCCGGTCAAGGGCTATGGTGGAAATCCGAGGATTGGGGACCCGATGGCGATCGAGCGCCGCCCGCTGCGAGAACAGATCCGCGACGAGCTGATGGACCGTCTGACCCGCGGCGAGTTCGCCCCCGGCACCGACGTCAACGAGGCCGTCCTGGCGGCCGAACTGGGCGTCAGCCGCACCCCCCTGCGCGAGGCGCTGATCACCCTCACCGGCGAAGGGGTCCTGGAGAGCAACCAGGGCCGCGGCTTCCGCTTTGCGCCCGTCAGCCGTACCGAGTTCCGTGAACTCGTCGCGATCGTCGCCTCGTTGGAGTCCCTCGCGCTGGAGTCCTCCGACCCCGCGCACCTGCGGGGCATCGCCCCCCGGCTCCTGGAGATGGCCCGGGAGTTCCCCGACCCCGTCGCCGACCACGCGACCGTCGACCGGCGCGACGACGAGTGGCACGGCCTCCTGCTGAGCGGCTGCCCCAACGAGCGCCTGCTCGACCTGCTGGCCCGCATCAAGGCCGGCATGCGCCGCTACGAGAACCTCGTCGTCGCCGAGGACCAGCCGGTCGCCCGCGAGGCCGAGGAGCACTGCGAGATCGCCCGGAGACTCCTCGACGGCGACCTCACCGGCGCCACCGAGGCGCTCAGGGCCAACTGGGTGGGCGGCATGGAACGCATGCTCGCCCACATCCCCCCGGACCGGTGACGCGCGCACCCGTCACGCCGCGGCGGCGTGACGGGTGCGCGGGGCGGGTCGGTGCCGACCTCACCAGCCCGGGTCCTCCAGGACCTCGACCACCGAGCAGGCCAGGGAGATGCCGGCGCCGTTGCCCATCATCAGGACGTGGTCGCCCGGCGACACGGCGCCGGTCTCCACGAGATGGGCGAGGGAGAGGAACTGGTCGCCCGCCCCCAGGTGACCGTGGGCACGGCCGAGGTCGAGCATGCCGCGGCCGGGGTCGATCCCCAGCGGCTCCAGCAGGGTCTCCAGGTAGCGGGGGTGACCGGAGAACACGTGGGTGACCCGGGTGACGTCGGCCGGACCGATGCCCGCCTCCTCCATCGCCTGCCGGGCCAGGGCCGTCCGCGCCCGCACCAGGTCACCGGCGACGGCCCGGCGCGACCCGCCCTCCGCGTCGTGGCCGCCGTCCCGGTCGAGCCGGTCGGCGTGGGCGGCCATCCGCCGCCCCAGGGAGGTCTCGACCGTGAGGCCCGGCCTGGG
The DNA here is from genome assembly GCF_040611255.1 of Kitasatospora sp. NPDC002965. Taxonomy (NCBI): domain Bacteria; kingdom Bacillati; phylum Actinomycetota; class Actinomycetes; order Kitasatosporales; family Streptomycetaceae; genus Kitasatospora; species Kitasatospora sp. NPDC002965. Next base: position 17,245 of record NZ_JBEXNT010000118.1, read on the forward strand.
CGGGAACACCGGGTCCTCCCCCCGGTAGAGGTGCTCCCACCTGGAGAGCGACGACAGCGCCAGCGAACGGATCCGCAGCGGACCGCCCTCGGTGGAGACGACCGCCGCGCAGCCGGCGTCACCGAGCACCGAGCCCCGGCCGGCGGTCCAGCCGTCCGCGTACTTCCACCGGTCGACCAGCGGGGCACCGAAGTTGTCGGCCGCCGTCACCAGCACCGCGCCGCCGCCGGGACCCACCGCCAGGTGGCCGTGGGCGAGGTGGAGCGCGTCCAGCATCGCCGTGCAGCCCTGGTCCAGGCCGATCGCCGGCACCGCGGTGCCGACCACCTTGTCCTGGACGTAGTTCGCGGCGTACCAGCCGTCGGGTCCCTGGTGGAAGGTGCCGGCGTGCAGTACCAGCGAGATCCGGTCGGCGTCGAGGCCCGAGCGCTTGAGGGCCTCCACGCCCGCCCCGGCCGCGAGTTCGGGCGCCGACACGTCCCCGGCGAACGCCACGCCGGTCCAGCCCTCGGCCCGCGCCCGCTCCGCGTCGTACCGGCCTTGGCGGACGGCTTCCGCCACCGGTTCGAACCCCGGGACCCAGGTGCCCAGGCCCGCGATGAACAGGTTCTCCGTCCTCATGCCGTGACCCCCATGCCGATCAGCAGGTAGCAGGTGAAGGCGGCCGGCAGGTAGCCGACCACCGCGCGCAGCGGCCAGCGCGGCGCCCCGCCCCGGACGAAGCTCCACGCCGCCCGGAGGACGACGGCCACCGGAAGGACCACCAGCCACCCCCAGGCCGCCCCGGCCCCCGCCTCCCACGGACGGAGGACGGCCAGCGCCGCCACCGCGGAGGCGACCGCGAACCCCACCGCCAGCGCGGTGGTGGCCCGGACCCCGAAGGCGTGGACGTAGGTGCGCTCCCGCTCCCCGGGGGCCCGGACCAGCTTGCGGGCCAGCTCGTGGTGGGTGGCCGCGAGCATCACCACGGCGAGCACCGCCAGGACGTGCCGGTCCGCGGACAGACCGGTGTCGCCGAGGAAGACCGCGTACAGGTAGAGGTTGAGCAGGATCTGGACCGGAGCGCTCAACAGCACGCTCAGCACCACCGCGTCCCCGGGCGGCCAGCCGAACCGCAGCTCCGCCCCCACCAGCAGGACGAGGTACCCGAACTGCGCGGCGAGCAGCAGCTGCGCGGGCCGGTTCCCCGTGTTGAGCAGCAGCAGGACGGCCGCGCCCACGCCCAGCAGCACCACCAGGTCGCGGGGCAGCACCGCGCCGCGCGCCAGCGGGCGGCCCGGATTGTGCCGCCGGTCGTACGGCAGGTCCCGCAGATCGTCGGCGGCCCGCAGCAGCAGCAGGTCGACGACGACGGTGACCGCCGCGAGGACGGTGCCCCACCCCGGCCGCCAGTGCTGGGCGTGCGGGTGGACGGCGGCGTAGAGCCCCGTCACCCCCACCGCCCAGAGGGCGCCGAACACCACCGACAGCGGCAGGGGGAAGCTGCCCCGCACGAAGAGGCCGAGACGACGGATCACGCCGGCGTCCCCGACGGCTTCGACGGCTTCGGCCGCGCCGACTGTCTCGGACGGGTCGACCAACGGACGGGCAACTCCCAGACGCCGTTGATGAACATCGTCCGGCGCCACTTCAACTCCGCCTCGGGCACGGCGAGTTCCAGCACCTCGAACCGGCGCAGCAGCGCAGCCATACCGATCTGCAGCTCGGCGCGGGCGAGTTCGGCCCCCGGGCACAGGTGCCGGCCGTGGCCGAACGCCAGGTGTCCGGTGGCGTCCGGCCGGTCCGGGTCGAAGGTGTCCGGGTCCTTGAACCTCGCCGGGTCCCGGTTGGCGGCGGCCGTGACCGGCACCACGATCTCACCGGCCCGGACCGGGCGGCCCCCGAACTCCGTGTCCTCCGTCACCAGATGGGGCGCGCCGCCGGTGTTGTTGAGCGAGCTCCACCGGAGCATCTCCTCGATCACGGCCGGTATCCGCCCGGGCTCCGCCCGCAGCCGTTCGGCGAGACCGGGATGCCCGAGCAGCAGCAGGACGCACATCGCGAAGGAGTTGCCGGTGGTCTCGTAGCCCGCCATCAGCATGCCCGAACCGAGGGACACGATCTCCTTCGGCGAGAGCCGCAGGGCCGGATCCTCCTCGGGCCGGGTCGCCATCCTGGTCAGCAGGTCCTCGGCCGGTTCGCCGCGTTCCACGGCCCGCAGCTTCCCCGCGACGAGCTCCTCGAAGTACGCGTCCATCCGGGCCTGCGTCGCGGCGACCTCCTCCGGGGTGTGGCCGGAGGTCGACATGAGGACGTCCACCTCGCGGCGCAGCCGGACGCCGTCCTCGCGCGGGACACCGAGGAGCTCGCAGATCAGCTGCATCGCGAACGGCACGGTGTACCCGTCGACCAGGTCCGCCTCGCCGTGGTCGGCGCCGGCGGTCAGACCGTCCAGCAGCTCTTCGGCCAACTCCTCCAGTCGGGGCCGTAGTTGCCGGACCCGCCGGGCGGTGAAGTCGGGCAGGATCGCGCGGCGGCGGCGGGTGTGGTCCGGCGCGTCGGCGGTGGCGAGCAGGATCGAGTCCGCCTTGCGGGCCAGGAGCGGGCGGGCGAGTTCCACGTAGCGGGCCCGGCTGAAGCGGTCGTCGTTGAGGACGGCGGCGACGTCCTCGTGACGGGTGATCACGAGGGCCGGACGGCCGCTGGAGAGCCGGACCGGGTACGGCTCGCCGGTGGCCAGGAGCTCGTGGTACTCGGCGGCCGGACAGACACCGGCCTCCGGGGGGAAGGGGAAACGTACCGGGTCAGTCATCGTTCTCGGCCCCCTCGGTCTTCCGGGCGCCCGCCGCGTTCGCGGGGCCCGTCGCATGGTCGGCGTTCGCCACGTCTTCGGCGGGCACAGCGGGCCCGGTGTGCTCAGCGGGCCCGGTGTGCTCGGTGTGCTCGGCGGGCTCGGCGTTCGCCGGGTCGGGGAGCAGCCGGACCGTGCCGGCGCTCCCGTCGATCTCGATCCACGCACCGTCCGGGATCGTCCTGGTGGCCTCCGGCACGGCGACCACCGTCGGGACGCCGAGGAGGCGGCCGGTGATCGCGGTGTGCGACAGCAGCGTGCCGCGTTCGACCACCAGGCCCTTGGCGGACATCATCAGGAACAGCCAGCCCGGGTCGGTCTCCCGGGCCACCAGGATCCGGCCGTCGACGTCCGTACCGGCGCCGGGGTCGAGCACCACCGTGGCGCGGCCCCGGACCACACCCCCGCTGGAGCCGATCCCCCGCAGCACCCGGTCGTCGCGGGCGTCGTCGCCCAGGACGGGCGCGGCGTACGGGAGTGCGCGGACCAGCGGCAGGTTGCCGGGCACGCCCAGCAGGCTGGGTCGTTGCTCGGACTCCGTCCAGCGCAGGCGGTCCGCCCGGCGCAGCGCCGCCAGGGCGCGCAGGTCGGAGACGGTCCCGGTGCCGTCGAAGGCGCCGATGACCTCCTCCACCGTCAGGTCCGCCACGTCCAGCCGGTCGTCCAGCACGCCGGTGCGGGCGAGTTCCGTGCCGAGGCGCCACATCACGTCGCGCGAGATCCCGAAGAGCTGGGTGCGGCAGAACCGGGTGTCCTCACGGATACGCACGAGGTCCCGGGCCACTGCCGCGTGCGCCAGGAGCACGGCGCGGCGCACCGGACGGGGGCAGACCTCCCGCAGGTTCGCGCGGGCCCGCTCGGCGGCGGCCCGTTCCTCCGCCCGGTTGGCGGCGACGGTCGCCCCCTGGCGGACCAGCGGGCGTATCAGCGGCACGACGGCCCACGGGTGCTGGCGGGGGGTGGGCTCCTCCAGCTTGAGGTCGTGCAGGGCGCGGTCGCCGTAGCGCGCGACGTACGACCGGGCGGCGTCGGCGACGGGCTCGCCGTAGCGGCCGGCGGTCAGGTCCGTCCACACCTGCCGCGGGTCGTCGTTCTCGACGACGGCGCGGCGCAGCTCGGGAATCGTGCCCACGAGCTCGCCCAGGGCCATGGCCGCGCGGACGGCCTCCAGCGACCGGTTCTCCTTGCCGCCGACCAGCAGTGCCACGAACGCCTGCGGCCCGAGGCCGGTCCACCGGCGCAGCAGGGCGGTGCCGGAGCGCAGGACGAGCAGCGCGATGAGCGCGTTGACCAGGGTGACGCCCCACTTGCGCTCGGCCCGGTCCCAGATCCGCCGGTAGAGGGCGATCAGCTCCTCGGGGGTGTCACCGACGGCGTTCGCCTCCGTCATCTGCCGGTCCCACCAGTGGAGGAACCGGCTCACCTCCCACGGGTGGGCGGCGGTGCGCCACAGCAGGCCCGGCACCGAACCCACCACCCGGGCCCGCGACCGGCGGCGGGTGCCGCGGGCCGGGCCCGTGATGCCCATGCCCTGCTCCCAGAGGCCGCGCACGATGTCGAACATCGGCATCTGGCCGTGCAGTTCGTGCCAGTCGTCGAGCCGGTAGTAGACCTGGCCCTCCAGGTAGCCGACCATCCGGGTGAGCCGGTGCGCGTTCTCCCGCAGGAGCCGTGCGGGAACGCCCATCCGCCGGTAGAGGTCGCCGAAGGACCGGCGGTAGAACTCGCGCGACTGGGAGTAGGTGAGCGCGCCCGACACCCCGGGGAAGCTCTCCGTGATGTTGTGGTTGCCCCAGTACACGGTGGGGCCGGCGCCGTCCGGCGCGGCGGGCGCGCCCGCCGCGGGGGCGGTCACCAGCGGCCGGGCCTGCACCAGGTGGATGACGCCGTCGGGGGTGATGGCGCCCTCGATGTCCTGGGGGGTGCCGAACAGTTCCTCCACCCGGGCGGCCAGTTCGGCCACCGTACGGGCCTCCGCGTCGTCGAGGACCGGCGGGTCGGCCAGGTCCGCGGGCACCGCCAGCAGGACCGGCGCTCCGGCGACGGCGTCCTCCGGCAGGCCCATCGACCAGCGCTTGTGCACGGTCTGCGCGGTCACCCGGCCGGTGGCGGGGTCGTGGAAGAAGTGGTCGATGTCGGCCTTCTCCTGGACGACGCCCTCGCCGATGCCGTGCGCGGCCGCGATCAGGTGGCGACGGGAGCCGTCCCGGGGGTCGCGGGTGAACGCGACGAACGAGCGGGTGCCGAGCACCATCCGCTGGACGCCGACCGCGACGCGGGCCCGCGTCGGGTCGAGTCCCCGGAACGCGCGGTAGCGCACGGCCTGCGGGTTGAAGGCGGACGCCCAGCAGCGGACGACGGCGTCGGCGAGCCCGGCCAGGTCGACGTACAGGAAGCTGTCGCTCATCCCGGCGAACGGGTCGACGGCGCTGTCCTCCCCGACGGCGTCGTCCGTGGTGCCGCCCGGGCCGCCCGCGCCGGCCCCGGCGCCCCCGGGCCCGGAGCCGGCGACCGGGACCACGCAGGCGCGGACCGCGACCAGGCCGTCGGCGCCGACCAGGGAGGTGAACTCCGCCCGGATCCGCTCGGCCAGGGCCGGCGGGACGCTCAGGTCGGTCAGGGCCTTGTGGGCGGCCGCGCACCAGTCGACGACCGCGGACTCGTCGCCGGTGTCCGGCGGCAGGTCCGGAAGGAGCGGCCGGACTTCGTCGAGCGCCCGGTCGAAGGCCGTGGCGGACAGGCAGAAGAACTCCGGCACCCGGAAGCCCGCCCGGCGCAGCAGCTCCTGACGGGCGAACTTGTTCCCCACCGCGGCGGCGTCGGCGAGGACGTCGCCGGCCTCCGCCGTGACCACGAGGTCAGTCATCGGATCCACCGCCCCACGCTCGACCGGCCCAGCCGTCCAGATGCAGCACGCTCTCCACGGGCCGGCGCGCAGCCGGCCGGAAGCCCTCCCCGAGGACGTGCGCGGTCGGGATCAGGGCACCCTGGCGCACGTCGTCGGGGAGTCCGAGGAGGGCGGCGACCTCCTGCTCGGCGTCCAGGTGCACGGTGGTCCACGCGGTGCCCAGCCCGCGGGACCGGGCGGCGAGCATGTAGCTCCAGGCCGCCGGCAGCAGGGATCCCCACAGACCGGCCTGGCTGCCGGCCGGAAGGCGCCCGCCTCGCAGCCGCAGGCACGGGATCACCAGCACCGGCACCTCGTGCAGGTGTACGGCGAGGTGACGGCCGCTGGCCACCATGCGCGCGGTGGCCTCCTCCTCCGGTGTGGCCGGGGGGCGTTCGCCGGACGGGTAGCGGGCGTCGAACACCCGGCGGTAGACGGCGGCGATCCGCCTCCGCAGGTCCGGGTCGGTGACGACCAGCCAGTGCCAGTGCTGGGTGTTGCCGCCGTTCGGTGCCTGGAGGGCGATCTCCAGGCACTCCTTGACGACCGCGAGGTCGAGCGGGCGTGACAGGTCCAGCCGCCGGCGGACGGTCCGGGTCGTGGTGAGCAGCTCGTCGGGCGTCAGCAGCAGCCGGCCCTCCCGCACCTCCGTGGGCGCGGTCACCAGAGCCCCGGGACCAGTCGGGCGTGGCGGGCCGCGTAGGCGCCGTAGCCGGGGATGTTCATGAGCATCCGTTCCTCGGTGCGGATCCGCCAGGTGATCGCGGCGGCGAGCGTGACCAGCAGGACGGCGCTCGCCGGGTTCAGGAAGAAGCCGACGAACCCGACGTGCGCCAGCAGCATCCCCGCGTACGCGGGGTGCCGGATGAACCGGTACAGGCCGTAGGTGACGATCTGGTGGTCCTGCTGGCGCATCACGTGGTGCGAGTAGAAGCGGCCGAGCGTGTGGATCGCCACCTGTCGCAGGGTGACGCCGCCGACGAAGACGAGGGCCGGCACGAGCAGCGCCCACGACCAGCCGTCCCACGGCACGGGGCCCAGCACGGCGGTGCCGGCGGTGGCGATCCGGGCCGCGGCGTAGAGCAGCAGGGTGGCCGACTCGCTGGGCGGGGCCGCGGACCTGCGGAACGTCACGGGGATCTCGACCGCGAGCCACGCGAGGTAGCAGACGGCGAGGAGGCCGGCGACCAGGTCCACCGTGCGGTCGAGGTGGCGCAGGTGGACCACCGCGCCGGTGCCGACCGCGGCCACCGCGCAGAGGAAGAGCAGACGGGGTGCCTGGACGGCCAGGGAAGGGCCGTGTCCGGCAACGGACTTCGCGGTACTCACTTGGCGGCCCTCCGCCTCTCGTAGCGGGCTCGGTCGAGGGAGTGGACGACGATCTCGATCCGGCCGTGCGGCTCGCCGCTCTCCGCGTCGACCAGCACCATCGGGTAGGCGGCCCGCGCGCCCCGGGCGGGGGTGAACTCCCAGTGCAGCGCCAGCGGGACGGACGTCGGGAGGCCGGTCGGCACGTCGGCTTCGAGGCTGAGCCAGAGCATCTGGGCGTCCGGATCGCGTCCGTGCGCCGTGTGCCCGAGCATGGTGGCCATCTGGCGGGCGGACTCGATCAGCGCGTCCGGGGTGTGCAGGCCCTCGGCGTCCCCCTGCAGCCGGTGCCCGTCGGACGGCACGAGGACGGCGGCCCGCTCGGTGCGCACGGCCGTGCCCAGCAGGATGTTCTCCGGCAGGCGCCGGTGCACCAGGGCGGCGTCGGCGGGGAGGTCACCGTCCGGCCCGGCAGTGCCCGTGGCGGTGCGCCGCCCGGTGGGCGCCGCGGTCCGGCCGAGGCCGGCGACCGCCTGGCAGACGGTCTCGCCGTCCTGGTCGGCCAGCAGCCGCCAGGCCGGTCCGTCGTCGGCCGGGACCGGGTCGCAGTGCAGCAGCACCGGCCGGTCGCGTTCGCAGATCCGGTCGAAGCTCAGCGAGATCCGGAGCCGTCCGAAGCCCGCGTCCGCCTGTTCCCGCATCCGGGCGCGGATCAGGTCGAGCAGGGCCGCCACCAGCAGCATGCCGGGGACGTGGTCGAGCGGGTGATCGAAGAAACAGGGGTCGTCCTCGTCCACGTGCAGCGGTACCGGACTCCCGCTCGCGCCGAGAACCGGCACGTCAAGGCGGCCTGATGATGCATCAGTTGCCAAAGAGGCTCTAGGTGCTAACGATTTCACGGAGGTTGACGGTAGCCATCGTACAGTTGCCCGATCAAGGGACATCGGGAAATTGCCGCGCCGAACGTGACGTACGAGCCGACAATTGTCCCGTACTGTGCGGTTTTTGAGCTGCCGTCAGATGAGCGGAGGGCGGGCGTCCGTAAAGCCGTCCGCCCGGGGGCCCTGCCTTTCGCCCCGGCGTTCAGCGCTGCGGGTCGGGTGCCCGGCGGGAGGGCCGCTGCCGCCACAGCAACGGCAGGACCACGGCCGCGAGGATCGCGAGCAGCCCGGACAGGCCGATCGCCCGGCCGGTACCGACCGCCTGGACCTCGCGGAAGGCCGCGGTGATCGCCTGCGCCGTGGCCTGGTCGACCGAGGCGAGGATCTGGGAGGCGAGCTTGGAGTCCGTGACGGCGTTCCCCAGCTGCTGGGCGTCGGACTCGGAGAGCCCCGCCGCCCGCGCCCGGCTGATCGCCTGGTCGGTCTCCACCGCCTGCTGGACCGCCACCGTCGCGGCGACACCGAAGGCGCCGCCCAGCATGCTGGTGACCTTGAACATCCCGGAGGCGGTCCCGGCCAGTTCCTCCGGCGGACCGGCCACCGCGGTGTCCGACAGCGGGATCGACATCAGCCCCAGACCCGCGCCGAGCACCAGCAGCCCGGCGGCCAGGACCGCGTAGTGGTAGGAATGGCCGAGGACGGCCGCCACCAGGGTGCCGGCACCCAGCAGGAGCAGGCCGAGGACCACCGGGAGCCGCGCCCCGCGCCGCGCCGACACCCGGCCGCCGAAGGGGTTGAACAGCAGGATGGTGACCGTGGACGGCAGCAGCAGCAGGCCGGCCGCGACGGGGCCGTACCCGCGGACCTCCTGGAGGTAGAGGGTGAGCAGGAAACTGACACCGGCGAAGACGATGTTCATCACGGAGTTGGCCACCAGCGCCCCGCAGAACGGCCGCGACGAGAACAGCCGGAGGTCGAGCAACGGGTCCCGGACCCGCCGCTCGACCAGCACGAACAGCGCCGCCAGGACGACCGACCCGACCAGCAGGCCGATGATCACCGGGTCGTCGAAGCCGTCCTCCTGGCCGGCGGTGCACCCGTAGAGCAGGCAGAACGCCGCCGCGGCGCTGATCACCAGGCCGACCAGGTCGATGTGCCGGCCGGCGTTCGGGTCGGTCGACTCCTCGGCCGACCGGCGCACGAGCCACCAGGCGACCACCGCCAGCGGAGCGTTGATCCAGAAGGTCGAGCGCCAGCCGAGAAGTCCCGTCAGCACCCCGCCGACGGCCGGTCCGGCGGCCTGGCCGACCCAGGCGACCGCCATCCAGGCGCCGAACGCGCGCGGCTGCTCGCTCAGGGGGAACATCGGCGGGATCAGCGCCAGGGTGGCGGGCAGGATCAGCGCCGCTCCGACGCCCATCGCGGCCCGCCCGGCGATCATCCCCTCCACCCCGGGCGTGAACGCGGCCAGCAGGGAGAACACGCCCAGCAGGACCAGGCCGATCTCCAGGACGCGCTTGCGGCCGAACACGTCGCCCAGCTTCCCGGCCGCGAGCACCAGGGCGCCGGTGGTGAGGCTGAAGGCGTTGTTGGCCCACTGCAGCGCGGGAAGCGAGACCGACAGCTCGTCGGAGATCGTCGGGACGGCGACTCCGAAGTCCGCGAAGGACAGCCAGACCATGCCGGCCGCGACGCACATACCGGTCATGGCGGTCCACCGCCGGGGGGACCCGCCGTTCGATTCCGCGGGCGTTCCGGCCATGCGTCCGCTCCCCTCCTGCGCCCGGCCCGGTGCCGGACGGACCAGGCCACTATCCGGGCGGCCCCCCGCACGGGCCCGGGCGACACGCACCGGACGTCCCCCGAACGGCCCCCGCCCGAGCGCCGTGACGGCGCTCGGGCGGGGACTCGGGCAGGGGCTCGGGCCCAGGCCCGGGCGCGAGGCTCGGGCAGGGGCCCCGGCGGGAGCCGGCGCGGGGGCTCAGGCGCGGGCGAGGAGTTCGAGCGAGTCGACGACGCGGTTGGAGAAGCCCCACTCGTTGTCGTACCAGGCGACGACCTTCACGTGCTTGCCGTCGACCCGGGTGAGGGCCGCGTCGAAGATCGCCGACGCCGGCTCGCCGGTGATGTCGCCCGAGACCAGCGGCTCGTCCGCGTAGTCGAGGATGCCCTTGAGCCGGCCGTCGGCGGCGGTGCGGTAGGCGGCGAGCACCTCGTCCAGGGTCACGTCCCGCGCGACCGTCGTGTTCAGCTCGACGATCGAGCCGACCGGGACCGGCACGCGGATCGAGTCGCCCGACAGCTTGCCGTCGAGGTTCGGCAGGACCAGGCCGATGGCCTTGGCGGCGCCGGTGGTGGTGGGCACGATGTTCACGCCGGCGGCGCGGGCGCGCCGCAGGTCGCGGTGCGGGCCGTCCTGGAGGTTCTGCTCCTGCGTGTAGGCGTGCACGGTCGTCATGAAGCCGTGCTCGATGCCGGCCAGGTCGTCCAGCACCTGCGCCAGCGGGGCCAGGGCGTTGGTGGTGCACGAGGCGTTGGAGACGATCACGTGCGAGGCCGGGTCGTAGGCGTCGGTGTTCACGCCGTAGGCGAGCGTGACGTCGGCGCCGTCGGACGGCGCGCTCACCAGGACCCGCCGGGCGCCGGCCTCGATGTGCGCGCGGGCGGCGTCGGCCGCGGTGAACCGGCCGGTGGCTTCGAGCACGATGTCGACGCCGAGCTCGGCCCACGGCAGGGCGGCGGGGTCGCGCTCGGCGAGCACCTTGATACGGCGGCCGTCGACCACGAGGTCGTTCCCGTCGACCGCGACCGAGCGGTCGAAGCGGCCGAGCGCGCTGTCGTACTTGAGCAGGTGGGCGAGCGAGTCGGGCGCGGTGAGGTCGTTGACGGCGACCACTTCGAGGTCGCTGCCGCGCCCCAGCAGCGCGCGGAGGCTGTTGCGTCCGATGCGGCCGAAACCGTTGATGGCGATGCGGGTCATTGCGGCTCCCTTGTCGTTTCGTTGCTCCTCCATGATCGGATCCGGGGAACCGGCCGGACAGGGGCCTGATCGACACGGTGCGCAAGGATCCCGCCACGATCAGCGCCACCGGGCGCAAGGATCCCGCCACCCCCGCTCCGCCGCCTCTCCGCCGCCGGAAACGCTTCTGGAAACGCTTCCGGAGACCGCTCTCAGGCGTCGCGGGCCGCGAAGGTGTGGCGGTACTCGGTGGGCGAGGTGCCGAGGACCCGGTGGAAGTGCAGGCGCAGGTTCGCGCCCGTGCCCAGCCCGACCCGGTCCGCGATCTGCTCCACCCCCAGGTCCGTGCGTTCGAGCAGCTCGCGGGCCACGTCGAGGCGGGCCCGCAGCACCCACTGCATCGGCGTGTAGCCGGTGTCCTCCACGAAGCGCCGGGAGAAGGTGCGCGCCGACACCCGCGCGTTGCGGGCGAGCGCTTCGAGCGTCAGCGGTTCGGCGAGGTGGGCCAGCGCCCACTCGCGGGTGCTCGCGAAGAGGTCGCCCAAGGGCTCGGGCACGCTGCGCGGTACGTACTGCGCCTGCCCGCCGCTGCGGTAGGGCGCGGCCACCAGCCGCCTCGCCACGTGGTTGGAGAGCCCGACCCCGTGGTCGCGCCGCACCAGGTGCAGGCACAGGTCGATCCCGGACGCCGCGCCCGCCGACGTCAGCACCTCGCCCTCGTCCACGAACAGCACGTTCTCGTCCACCCGTACCCGCGGGTGCCGCTCGGCGAGGGCCTTCGTGTAGTGCCAGTGGGTCGTCGCCTTCTTCCCGTCGAGCAGGCCCGTGGCCGCCAGCGCGAACGCCCCGGTCGAGATGGCCGCCAGCCGGGCACCCCGCGCGTGGGCCGCCACCAGCGCCTCGACGACGGCCGGCGGCGGCTCCGTGGTCACCGGGTCCCGGTAGCCGGGGACGAAGACGGTGTCCGCGTCCGCCACGGCCTCCAGGCCGTCGGCCACGTGGTACGAGAGGCCGTCCCCACCGGTCACGAGCCCGGGGGCGGCGCCGCAGACCCGCACCGTGTACGGCATGCTCGGCCGGCTGGAGAAGACCTGCGCGGGGATGCCCACGTCCAACGGCTTCGCGCCCTCCAGCACGAGGACGGCGACGTGGTGGTTCCTGCGGCCCATCGGACCTCCTTCGCTTCCCGGGACCGCCGTGCGCCCCGCACGGGCCTGACCCGGACGACACCGGACGCAAGCATCCTGCCACCGCGGGCCGGCGCGGCGGGGTGCGGGACCGCTCCGGGACCGACGGCGGCCCCGAGGCCCCCACCGCCGGGACCGCGGGCTCGCAGCCTCCCCCGGCCGTGGGCAGGATGGAAGGGACGGGGGTCTCAGCCGATCCGAGGGGCAGACAGCCGATGTCCGAGGACGCCCCGCCGCCCCGTGGCCCGCTCCGGGCGGTACGCCGGGCCGTCGACGGGTTGCGCACCGGCGACGGGGAGGCGGCGCTCGCCGGTCGGCGGGCGCTGCGGGTCACGCTGGCCGCGTCCACCGGGTTCCTCGTCTGCCTGTACGGCCTCGACGAGCCGGTCGCGGCGCTCTACGCCCTGTTCTCCTCGGTGGCGATGGCGGCGCTGTCCCGCATCCCCGGCACCGGCCGCCAGCGGGCCGCCGTCCTGCTCCGGGTCCTGCCCGTCGCCTGGCTGCTGGTGGCCGCCGGCACCGCCCTCGCGGGCCGCACCTGGACGGCCGTGGCGGGCATGCTGGCGGTCGGCTTCGTCCTCGCCTTCGCCGCGGTGGCCGGCCCGCGCCTCGCCGGCGCCGCCCCCGGGCTGCAGCTGATGTACATCCTCCCGTGCTTCCCCCCGTACGCGCCGGACGAGCTGCCGGCCCGCCTGGTGGGGACGGCGGTCGGGTTCGGGCTGCTCGTCGCCGCCGAGGCGGTGCTGCTCCCCGAGCCCCGGGCCCGGCCCTACCGGCTGCTCACCGCGGACGCCGCCGCCATCCGCGCTCCTCACCGAACTGGGCGCCGATCCCGCGCTGATCCGGCACGACCCGGCACCGGTGACCTTCAACCGGGC
>NZ_JBEXNT010000119.1:0-5934 GCF_040611255.1 Kitasatospora sp. NPDC002965
GGCTGCCTGGAGAACGGCCTCACCGTCCAGGGCATCAACTCCTTCTGGCAGAACGTCGCCCAAGGCGCCCTCCTCGTCGCCGCCGTCGTCATCCAACAACGCCGCAACGGCGAACGCGCCGTCGGACTCCCCTCCTGAGCCCCGGGCTCCGGTCCCACCCGCCGGAGCCCGGCACCGGCCGGCGAGGGCGTCCCGTCGGGTGGGACGCCCCCGTCTGCCCCACCGCGCCGCGTGCGGGCACGCGGCGCGGCAGCCGCACGGCACCACCGTTCCATGGCCCCACCGCACCACCTCCCACCCACATCGACACGGAGGTCGGACCCTCATGGACACCACCCCGGGAACGTCCCGGACCACCCCCGCCTTACGGCCCGTCGTCGGCGCGCTCACCGCCCTGGCGCTCTGCTGGGCCGTGCTCCTCGGCTGGCCCGGCGGCGCGACCGCCCGGGCCGCCGGCCCGACGACCGCCGTCACGGTCGACGGCGCCGGCGCCGGCCGGACCTTCGACGGCGTCGGCGCCATCAGCGGAGGCGGCGGCAACTCCCGCCTGCTCGTCGACTACCCCGAGCCGCAGCGCACCCAGATCCTCGACTACCTCTTCACCCCCGGCCTCGGCGCCGCCCTGCAGATCCTCAAGGCCGAGATCGGCGGCGACACCAACTCCACCGACGGCGCCGAGTCCTCGATCGAGCACACCCGGGGCGCGGTCGACTGCCGGGCCGGCTACGAGTGGTGGGTCATGGAGCAGGCCAAACTGCGCAACCCGGCGATCAAGCTGTACGGCCTCTCCTGGGGCGCGCCCGGCTGGATCGGCAACGGCAACTTCTGGTCCCAGGACATGATCGACTACCTGATGCGGTGGATGGGCTGCGCCCGGCAGCACAACCTGACCGTGGACTACCTCGGCGGCTGGAACGAGCGCGAGTTCGACGCCTCCTGGTACAAGAAGCTGCGCGCCGCCCTCGACACCAACGGCTACACCGCCACCAAGGTGGTCGGGGCCGACGACAACTGGGACATCGCCACCGCGATGCGCCAGGACGGCGCCCTCGCCGACGCCGTGGACATCATCGGCGCCCACTACCCCTGCCAGTACCGGTCACCGATGACCACCTGCGCCAGCAGCGCCGACGCGCGCGCCACCGGCAAGCAGCTGTGGGCCAGCGAGAACGGCTCCGACGACGCCCACGCCGGAGCGCCCGCCATCGCCCGCGGCATCAACCGCGGCTACCTGGACGCCAGGATGACCGGCTTCCTCAACTGGCCGCTGGTCGCCTCGATCTACCGCAACCTCGACTACAACACCATGGGCCTGGCCATCGCCGACCAGCCGTGGTCCGGCGCCTACAGCATCGGGCGCAGCACCTGGGCCACCGCCCACACCACCCAGTTCACCCAGCCCGGCTGGAAGTACCTCGACGGCGCCTCCGGCTACCTCGGCGGCGCCCGGGCCAACGGCAGCTACGTCAGCTACCGCTCGCCGGACCGGTCGGCCTGGTCGACCGTGTTGGAGACCATGGACGCCACCGCCGCGCAGACCGTGACCTTCAGGGTCGCCGGCGGCCTGCCGGGCGGGGCCCTGCACGTCTGGTCCACGGACCTGTCCGGCCCGAACGCCACCGCCCACCTGGTGCGCGGCGCCGACCTCACGGCGGCCGGCGGGGCGTACACGCTGCGTCTCGACCCGGGGCGTCTCTACACCGTCACCACCACCACCGGCCAGGGTGCGGGTACTGCCGCCGGACCGGCCCGGGCGCTGCTGCCGCTCCCGTACGGCGACAGCCTCGCGGGTGGCGGGGCGGGCCGCGAGGCCCGGTACCTGACCACGATGAACGGGGCCTTCGAGACCGCCCCGTGCGCCGGCGGGCGCGCCGGGAACTGTCTGCGCCAGCAGTCCCCGCACTCCCCGATCCGGTGGACCGACGAGGCGAGCTACCATCCGTACGCGCTGCTGGGCGGGCTCGACTGGTCGGACTACACGGTGAGCGCGAACGTCCTGCTGGAGCGGCCCGGGACGGTGGAGATCCTCGGCCGGGCCGGTACCCAGCGCCACAACAACAAGGGGCTCAACGCCTACCACCTGCGGCTGTCCGACACCGGGGCGTGGTCGCTGCTCCGTTCGGACAGTTCCTGGACCTTCACCACCCTCGCGAGCGGTACGGTGCCGGCGCCGGGGACCGGGAGCTGGCACCGGCTCGGGCTGACCTTCGGCGGCGCCGCCATCACGGTGGCCGTCGACGGGGCCGTGGTCGGGGGTGCCACGGACCGGACGCTGGGCGCGGGCCAGGTCGGGCTCGGGACGGGCGGGTACTACGGCGCGCAGTTCGCCGACCTGTCGGTCACGCCGGGCGCCCCGCGGGCCCTGGCCGGCACGTACACGGTGGTCAACGCCAACAGCGGCAAGGTCCTCGACGCGTACGCCCGGGGCACTGCGGACGGCACGCCCGTCGTCCAGTGGGACGGCAACGGCGGCGCCAACCAGCAGTGGCGGCTGACCCCTGCCGAGGGCGGCTACTACACCGTCACCGGTGTCGCCAGCGGGAAGGCGTTGGCGGTGTCGGGCGGCTCGGTGGTGCCCGGCGCGCCGCTCGACCTCCGGACCGGCGACGGCGGCACCGGTCAGCAGTGGCTGGTCGCGCCGTCCGACTCCGGCACCTTCGTGCTGGAGAGCCGCTCGGACGGCCAGCTCGCGGATGCCGGGTCGTCGAAGACGTCCGGCGCGAAGGTGGTCCAGCAGCCGGCCAACGGCAAGGTGCAGCAGCACTGGAAGCTGGTGCCGGTGGGCTGATCCGGAGGGGGCGCGGCCCGGGCGGGGGCGGCCGCCGGGTCCGCGCAGGTTCCGGACACCGCCGGGTCCGCCGCCCGCCCGTCCCCCGTCCTTCGCCCGTGGCCGCCTCGGCCCGGGCGCACATCGGCCGTTCCGACGAGAGGAACCATGTCCGCCCCATCGAGTCCCCTCCCCGCCCACCACGAGGACTTCTCCCCCGGTTCGGGCTGTCTGCCGCCCCGCGCCTGGTACCCGGCGTCGGACGCGTTCCGGCTGCCGTTGGACGGCCGGTGGCGCTTCCGGCTCTCCCCCTCGGCCGACACGCACGACGAGTCGTTCGCGCGGCCCGGGCACGACGCGTCCGGCTGGGACGAGCTCGCCGTGCCCGGGCACTGGGTGCTCCAGGGGCACGGCGCGCCCGCCTACACCAACACGCTGTACCCGTTCCCGGTCGACCCGCCGAGGGTGCCGACGGAGAACCCGACCGGCGACCACCTGCGGTACTTCGACCTGCCCGACGGCTGGCCGAGCGGCGGGGACGCCGTGCTCCGTTTCGAGGGCGTCGAGTCGTGCGCCCGGGTGTGGCTCAACGGGTGCGGGCTCGGGGACTTCAAGGGCAGCCGGTTGCCGCACGAGTTCCCGGTGGGCGGCCTC
The DNA here is from genome assembly GCF_040611255.1 of Kitasatospora sp. NPDC002965. Classification (NCBI taxonomy): domain Bacteria; kingdom Bacillati; phylum Actinomycetota; class Actinomycetes; order Kitasatosporales; family Streptomycetaceae; genus Kitasatospora; species Kitasatospora sp. NPDC002965. Next base: position 3,422 of record NZ_JBEXNT010000119.1, read on the forward strand.
CTGCGGCCCACCGGGAACGTGCTCGCCGTCCGGGTCCACCAGTGGTCCTCCGGCAGCTACCTGGAGGACCAGGACCAGTGGTGGCTGCCGGGGATCTTCCGTGAGGTGACGCTGCTGCACCGGCCGGCGGGGGCGGTCGGGGACTTCTTCGTCCACGCCTCGTACGACCACCGGTCGCGGACCGGCACGCTGTGCGTGGAGAGCGAGGTGCCCGGCCGGGTCACCGTGGCCGAGCTCGGCCTCGACCTCGCCACCGGCGAGAGCGCCACCGTCCCCGTCGAGGCGTGGACCGCCGAGACGCCGAGGCTGTACACCGCCGAGCTGGCGACGCCGGGCGAGCGGGTCCCGCTGCGGATCGGTTTCCGTTCGGTCGCCGTCGAGGACGGGGTCCTCACGGTCAACGGCCGGCGGGTCCTGTTCCGGGGCGTCAACCGCCACGAGTTCCACCCCGGGACGGGGCGGACGGTGGACCTGGAGACCATGCGGACGGATGTGCTGCTGATGAAGCGGCACAACGTCAACGCTGTCCGTACCAGTCACTATCCGCCGCACCCCGCCTTCCTCGACCTCTGCGACGAGTTCGGGCTCTGGGTGGTCGACGAGTGCGACCTGGAGACCCACGGTTTCGAGCCCCTCGGCTGGCGGGGCAATCCCGCGGACGACGACCGCTGGACCCCGGCCCTGCTCGACCGCGCCGCCCGTACGGTCGAGCGCGACAAGAACCACCCCAGTGTCCTGGTCTGGTCGCTCGGCAACGAGTCCGGCACCGGCCGGGGCCTCACCGCCATGGCGGACTGGATCCGCGGCCGCGACCCGTCCCGGTTGCTGCACTACGAGGGCGACCCCTCCTGCCGGGACACCGACCTCTACGCCCGGATGTACGCGGACCACGCCGAGGTCGAACGCATCGGCCGGCGGGAGGACGGCGGGCCCGGGCGGCGGAGCGAACTGCCCTTCGTGCTCAGTGAGTACGCCCATGCGATGGGCAACGGGCCGGGTGGGCTGGCCGAGTACCAGCGGCTGTTCGAGACGTACCCGCGCTGTCAGGGCGGCTTCGTCTGGGAGTGGATCGACCACGGGCTGGCCCACCCGGAGCACGGCCACGCCTACGGCGGTGACTTCGGGGAGGAGCTGCACGACGGCACCTTCGTCTGCGACGGTCTGCTCCTCCCCGACCGCACGCCCTCGCCGGGCCTGGCGGAGTTCAAGAAGGTGGTCGAGCCGGTCCGGATCGGGCCCGGTGGCGCCGCCGGGAGCGTCCGGGTGACCAACCTGCACGACCACGCCGACCTGTCGCGGCTCGCCTTCACCTGCCGTTACGACGTCGAGGGCACGGTGGTGGAGGAGCGGGACCTCGTCGTGCCCGCGCTCGGGCCCGGTGCGTCCGCCGAGCTGACGCTGCCCGTGCCGCGGAGTCCGGGCGGGGAGGGCGAGTCGGGTTGGACCGTGCGCGCGGTGCTGGCCGAGGACACCGTCTGGGCCCGGAGGGGTCACACCGTCGCCTGGGGCCGGATTCCCGGCGGCCGTCGCCGGCCCCTGCCGGCCGCGCGTGGCCGGGCGCCCCGGGCCGGGGACGGCCGGATCGTGCTCGGCCCCGCCGTGTTCGACGCGCGCAGCGGCGCTCTGACCCGGCTGGGGCCGGTGCCGGTGACCGGGCCGCGGCTGGAGGTGTGGCGGGCGACGACCGACAACGACCGGGGGCCGCAGTGGCGGCCCGAGGAGCAGCTCGACCGGCAGTGGCGCCGGGTCGGCCTGCACCGGCTGCGCCACCGGCTGGACGGGGTCGACCTGACGGAGGACGCCGTGACGGTGCGGACGCGGGTCGCGCCCGCGGGGACCTCGCTCGGTCTGCGGACGGTCTACCGCTGGTGCGCCGACGCGGACCGGCTGCGTCTGACCGTGACGGTGGTCCCCGAGGGTGAGTGGACGGTGCCGCTGCCCCGGTTGGGTGTCCGGCTGGGTCTGCCGGCCGGGTTCGGCCGGGCCCGGTGGTTCGGCGGCGGCCCCGGCGAGGCGTATCCGGACTCGTGCGCGGCCTCGCTGGTGGGCGTCCACGCGATGGACGTGGACGCGATGCAGACCGCGTACGTGCGTCCGCAGGAGAACGGTTCCCGGGCGGACGTCCGCCGGGCGGAGCTGACCGACGGGGGCACGACGGTGCGGATCGAGGGCGAGCCGGTCTTCCGGTTCGCGGCGCGCCGCTGGACCACCGAGCAGCTCGACGCGGCCCGGCACCGGCCGGACCTCGTCGCGGGTGACACGGTCTGGGTCCACCTGGACCACGCGCAGCACGGCATCGGTTCGGCGTCGTGCGGGCCCGGTGTCCTGCCCGAGCACCGGCTGGCCGCCGCCCCGGCGGAGTTCGCGTTCGTGCTCTCCGCAGCCGGCGGCTGACGCGGCGGAGGTGGTGCGCAACGGCCGAGACGGACCCCCACCCCCCCCCGGGGGGCGGGAGCCCCGAGGGCCCCCCGCCCCGGTCGCGCCCCCCCGCGGGCCCCCCCGGGGCTGGGGCC
>NZ_JBEXNT010000119.1:5944-12956 GCF_040611255.1 Kitasatospora sp. NPDC002965
TGCGCAACGGCCGAGACGGACCCCCACGGCTCCGGGGGTCCGTCTCGGCCGTTGCGCACCGGTCACTTGCCGGCGCCCATGGTGAGCCCCTCGGTGAGGCGGCGGCCGAGCCAGGCGTAGAGCCCGATCATCGGCAGGATCGCGATCGACACTCCGGCGAAGAGCGCGCCGAAGTCCGCGCCGGTGAACTGCTGTTGCTGGAAGTAGTTCAGCAGGGCCAGGGGGAGGGTGAACCTGTCGTCGGTCTGGATGAACATCAGTGCCAGCAGGGTCTCGTTCCAGATCGCCATCGCGTTCAGCAGGGTCGCCGTCACCAGGCCGCCCCGTGCGAGCGGCAGCATGATCCGCCAGAAGGTCATGGCGGCGGACACCCCGTCGAGGGCCGCCGCCTCCTCCAGTTCGGCCGGCAGCGAGGCGAAGAAGGAGGTCAGCAGGAAGACGGTGAACGGCAGGGACGTCACGACGTAGAGCACGAACAGGCCGAACAGGCTGTCGATCAGCCCGAGCCGGTTCATCAGCGCGTACAGCGGCAGCACCATGACCTGGACGGGGATCCCGAGGCCGAGCACGAAGTACAGGCTCAGGCCGTTCGAGATCCGGCCGGGTCGTCGGCCGAGCACGTAGGCGGCGGGTCCGGCGACGACCACGGTCACCGCCGAGGCGGCGACCACCAGGAGCGCCGAGTTGAGGAACGCGGGGCCGAAGCCGCCGTCGTTCCACGCGGTGGACCAGTTCTCGAAGTGGAGCTCGGTGGGTGGGGACCAGGGGTGTTCCAGGACGTCCCGGCTGCTCTTGAGCGAGCTGATCAGCATGTAGAGGAAGGCGAACAGGCAGAAGCCGGTGAACAGCCAGACGGCGGCCGTCCCCGGGAGCCGTCCGAGCACGGCGGCGGCGCGCCTGCGGCGGGTGGCCCCGGCCGGGGCCCGGCGCCCGTCCGCGCCGGTCGGCCCGTCCGTGCCGGTCGGCCCGGTGGCCTCGGTCGTGGCGGTGGTCATCGCGGGCACCTCTCTCCGGTGGGGTTTCAGAACTGCAGGGCTTCGCGGCGCATCAGCCGGCGCAGCACGATCACCACGACCGCGACGAACACGAGCGTGGTCACGGCGGAGGCGGAGGCGTAGCCGAACCGGTTGAGCGGGGTGATGCCGCCGACGGTCTCGCCGTAGACGAACATGGCGTTGTTCCACTGGTAGGTGGGGGGCAGGGCGCCCTGGTTCCCGCTGAAGGCGAGGATGAACTCGAAGATCTTGACCGAGGTGATGGTCCACAGCACGGCGGCGGCGGCGGTCACGTCCCAGGACAGCGGGAGCGTGACGTGGCGGAAGCGCTGCCAGGCGTTGGCGCCGTCGAGCCGGGCTGCCTCGTAGTAGGAGTCGGGGATCCGGTCGACGCCGGCCATCAGGATGGTCACGTAGTAGCCGGTGTTGATCCAGACGAGGGCGAGCAGGACGGCGTTCGCCGCCCGGTCGGGCCGCAGCCATTCGACCGCGCCGATCCCGAGGTGCCCGAGGGCCTGGTTGACGAGGCCGTCGAGGCTGAGCAGCGAGCCCCAGAAGATCGCCAGGACGACGGAGGAGACGATGTGGGGAAGGAAGATCACTCCGCGGATCAGCCGGCGGCCCCGCATCTCGCGCAGCATCAGCATGAAGCCGAAGCTCAGGACGAAGAGGACCGCGCCGACCCCGAAGAGGATCTTCAGGGTGTTGCCGAAGGCGGACGCGAACGCGGGGTCGTGCAGCAGTTGGGTGTAGTTCCGGACGCCCGCCCATCGTGGCGGGTTGATGCCGTCCCAGTCGGTGAGGCTGGTGTACACCGCGTACAGGGTCGGGCCGATGAACAGCGCGGTGTAGAGGGCCACCGCCGGCGCCACGAACGGTGCGAAGATCCGTCCGCGGCGCCGTTCCAGCGGTGAGTGGGCGGTGGCACTCACGGCGTGGCCTTCCAGAAGTCGACGGAGGCCTGCTTCGTCTGGGCGACGAACTCGTCCGCCGTCGTGACGCCCTGGATGAAGCGGACCACGTTCGGGGTGTACGCCTTGGTGGCCCAGGCGGCGTAGTCCACGAACAGCCGGGCCTGGTCGGGGTAGACCTCGTTGCCGTCGATGGCCTTCGCGACCGCGGCGAGCTCCACGGGCGCCGGTATGTCGGTGCGCGGGGTGATGGTCAGTGCCTCGGTGGCGAGGCCGGAGAGGCGGTCCCTGTTCATGAAGTACGCGATGAACTTCTGTGCCTCGGCGGCGTGTGCGGCGCTCCGGGGCACCGCGAAGCCGAAGAAGTTGACGCCGACCGCGGTGTTGCCGCCGTCGATCGCGGGGAGCTGGAAGTTGCCGAACGTGAAGCCGGCCGGGACGTTGGGCCGGCTCTCGCCGGGCACCCAGGTGCCGTTGAGGTAGAACGCGGCCTTGCCCTGGGCCCAGCTGGTCTGGGACTGGGTGCCCTGGGTGGACTCGTAGCCCTTGATGAAGTAGTTCCTGCGCAGCTGCTCGACCTTGCCGGCGGCGGCGCGGACCTTCGGGTCGTCCCAGGCGGCGCCGGTGCGGTCGGCGGCGAGCGCGCGGACGCCGTCGGTGCCGAGCTGGCGCTGCAGGGTGAGCAGGGTCCAGTACGGGTCGTTGCTGGGCAGGGCGATCGGGGCCACGCCGGTGGCCTTGACGGCGTCGAGCTTCGCGACCAGGTCCTCCCAGGTCTTCGGCGGGGCGGCGGCGAGCTCCGGGTACGTGGCGGCGTTGAACCAGACGCCCTCGGTGGCGACCGAGTACGGCACCATGAACGGCTTGCCGTTGCGGTCGTCGAGGTAGGCCCGGTACTTGTCCGGGATCACCTCGCCGACGGTCTTCGTCTCCCCGGGGATCTGCGTGGCGTAGACCTGGGTCAGGTCGGCGCTCTGGTCGGCGGCGACCAGGGCGCCGAGCGCGTTGACGGAGTTGTCGACGAGGTCGGCCGCGGCGCCGTTCTTCAGGGTCGGGGTGATCTTCTGGATGACCTGGCGGCCCTGCCACTGGATGGTCACCTTGATGCCGGTGTCCTTGGTGAACCTGTCGGCCGCCGCCTGGATGACTCCGGCCTGCGGCTCGTTCCGGTTCCACATCGACCAGTAGGTGAAGGAGGGGCCGTCGTCGGAGCCGCCGCCGCAGCCGCTCGCGGTGCCGGCGACCAGGGCGGCGACGGCGGCGGTGCGCAGGAGGCGTCCGGTGCGGGGTTTCGTGATCATGGGCGGTGTCCCGTTCCGGGTGTGGTGGGGGTGGGTTCGGTGGACAGCGGGCCCCTGTCGGCGGGCCTCCTGGAGGGCAGGCCCCAGCGGAAGGCCGGCGTGGAGCCGGCCGGTTCGACCGGCTCGACCGTGAGGTCCGGGTGGTCGCCCGCCGCCGTGACGAGGCACTCGGCGCCGGCGGGCAGGGTGATCTCCAGCAGGCCGTCCGGGCGCAGCCGCCAGCCGGTCGGGCCCGGCAGCCCGCCGAGCGGGCGGACGTCCGCCGGTCCGGCGAGGCCGGCCGGGGCGACCAGGCACGGCTGCCCGGCCCCGCTGTGGACGCGGATCCAGCGGGTGACGCCGCCCCGGCGGCAGGCGCTGACCCGGAAGGCGCCCTCGGCGACCAGGTCGTGGACGGTGACGTCGGCCCAGGCGGCGGGGACGGCCGGGAGGACCCGCAGGACGCCGCCCCAGCTCTGCAGCAGCATGTCGTGCAGGCTCTGCGCCCCGGACAGCGGTGTCTCGACGACCGCGCCGGTCTCGGCGTACATGGTGTTCGGCCGGACGTGGACGTCGAGCAGTTCGTCGAGTCGGTGCAGCGCGGCGTCCCCCTCGCCGAGGAGGGCGTGCATCGAGGCGGCGCCGGTCGAGCTGTAGCCCCGGAGCTCGCCGGTCAGGCCGAGCCAGTGCGCCATGCTGCGCCGCAGCAGGGCGCGTTCGGAGGGGGAGGTGAGGTCGAGCTGGTGGAGCGGGTGGAACCAGAGCAGGTGCGAGTAGTGCCGGTGGGAGCTGGTGAGCCGCAGGTCCCGGCCGATCCACAGGCCCTCGTCGGGGTCCTGCGGCGGTGCGGTGAGGCGGTCGAGCACGTCCTGCCAGGTCGCGGCGAGCGGGTCGTCGGTGCCCCGCCCGGCGTTCTCGTCGAGGAGGGTCCGGCAGCCCCAGTGCAGGAGCGCGAGGTCGTAGTTGCAGTCGGCGGTGGTCCCGTACTCCGGGGAGTGGGTGGCCGGCAGGTGGAGGACGCCCCGGTCGTCCTCGGTGAGGAAGTGCAGGTAGTAGTTGACGGCCTTGCGCAGGAGCGGGAGGACCGTGTCCCGCAGGTACGGCTCGTCCATGGTGTGCCGGTGGGCGAGCCACGCGGTGTGGAGCGCCCAGGTGAGGTTCCCGGTCTCGGGCAGGATCGCGGTGCGGCCCGGGACGCCGGCCGGTTCGCTGCGCAGGTCGTCCTGGCTGGAGCGCCCGATGGCCAGGGAGTCGGCGCGGTAGGGCTCCGGAGTGGAGGCCAGCAGGCCGGGTTCGCCGTGTTCCAGGGCCGTGCGCAGCGAGTCGAGTTCGGGGTGCCCGGAGGCGTTGAGCAGCCAGTACTCCAGTTGGACGTTGAGGTTCCACCAGACGGCGGGCCACGGGGTCGGCTCCGGCCAGGGGCCGTGGGTGGTGAGGAGCGGCCGGTCGGCGCGGGTGGCGGAGGCCAGTTTGTACAGCTGGATCCAGTAGAAGGACTGCAGCCGGGTGTCGGGGACGGAGAGGAAGCTCTTCGGGTAGAAGGCGTGCCACCAGGCGCGGTGGGTCTCGACGAGCCGCTCGGTGGTGGTCCGCTCCGCGCGGGCCGTGGTGGCGGCCGCGGTGCGGTCGGCGGAATGGTCGGCGGCGCTGTGTGCGACCGTGCAGAGCAGGGTGGTGGCCCCGTCGGGTTCGGTGCGGGTGTGCCAGCGGGTCCGGGTCCGGCCGCCGCAGGCGAGGTCCTGGACGCAGCTGCCGCCGGAGCCGGCCGTGGTCAGGACGGGCGGGGGGTTGTCCTTCAGGCCGGCGGGGCGCTGCTCGGGGTGGAACGCCTCCCGGGGTGGGACGGCCGGCGCGGGGGTGAAGGTCCAGGTCACCTGCTCGGTGCCGGTCAGCGGGTGGCACCGGACGACGAGCAGGTCGGTGTCGGCGTGGACGAAGGCGGTGAGGGCGATCGTCCCGCGGGTGGTGGTGAGCGTGCCGGAGAGTTCGGCGTCCAGGAGGGAGAGCCGCAGGTCCACGCCGGTGAGGGCGCCGGCGCTGTGCAGGGTGAGGTGGCCGACGGGCAGGCGGGTGCCGCCCCAGAGCGGGCCGCCGATGTCCTGGTGGTCGCGGACGCGGCTGTCGCCGAGGACGAAGCGGAGCCGGGTTTCGTCCTCGGGGCGGCGGACGGAGGCGGCGAGGCCGCCGTTGCCGAGGAAGGGCCCGTCGTAGAAGCCGCCGGGAACGCTCTGCCAGACGGGGTCGAGTCCGCCGAGGAAGTCCCGCCAGCCGGTGCCTGTGGCGAGGCGGTCGTCCAGCACCGGGTGGTGCGGTAAGTCGGTGTCGGTCATGGCTGCTCCGCTCGGTTCGGGATACGGGATTCGGGATACGGGATTCGGGGTTGCGGCGGTGCGGCGGTGCGGGGGTGCGGGGGTGCGGGGGTGGGGCGGTGCGGGGGATGCCGGCCGCCGGAGCGGTGTCCGGGGCGGCGGATCCCGGCCGAGCAGCGATCAGCCCCGGGTGGCGCCGCGGTAGGGGGCGCCGTGGAAGTCGTCGACGCCGAGGTCGAGCGCGGTGCGGACGGCGTCGATGCGGGACGGTGACGTGCTCGTGGAGGTGGTCGACGTACTCGATGACCCGGTCCTCGGTGCTCCCGCACTGGTGGCATGCGGAGTTTCGTCCGATCAGCCGCATCGGAGCGGCCTGGACATGGGATGAACTGTCGAGCAAAGGCGCCCCGCCTGTCCAGACTCTCGCCGAAGAAATCACAACCACACTGGTCAGCAGGGCACTTGGTGGGTGACAATCGGAGGAGATGGCCAAAGGTGGACAGGATTGATGGGATGTCTACTAGGCTGGGTCACACGCGCGGGGCGCCGACCGGCGAGCGGTGGCCGGCGGAGGGCCGGCCCCGGCGGTGTGCTCTGATAGCCGGGGCGAACCAGTAGCGCCCCCGTCCGCCCAGCATGCGAAACCCCCGTCGCCCAGGAGCCCGCACGTGTCACTGACCGACATGGCCATCGCCCGGATCCGCGAGCTGATCCGCTCCGGCGCACTGCCCCCCGGGGCCAAGCTGCCGCCCGAACAGCAGCTCGCCGCCGAACTCGGCCTGTCCCGCAACCTCATGCGCGAGGCCGTCAAGGCCCTCGCCGTGTCGAGGGTGCTCGACATCCGGCGCGGCGACGGCACCTACGTGACCAGTCTGGCTCCCGGCGTGCTCCTGGAGAACCTCTCCAGCGCCGTCGAACTGCTGAGCGGTGACACGCTGTTGGAGCTCATCGAGACCCGCCGCCTCCTCGAACCCGCCGCCACCGCGCTCGCCGCGACCCGGATCGACGACGCGGCCCTCGCCGAACTGGCCGGCCACCTCGACGCGATGCGGCAGTCCCGCAGCGACCCCGAGCGTCTGAACCTGCACGACGCCGCCTTCCACCGCACCGTCGTCACCGCCACCGGCAACGAGACCCTCACGACCGTGCTGGAGGGGATCTCCGGCCGCACGCTGCGCGCCCGCGTCTGGCGCGGCCTGGTCGACGAGGACGCGGCGGATCAGGCCATCGCCGAACACGAGGCGATCCACCGGGCCCTGGCCGCCCGGGAGGCGCCGCTCGCCCAGGCCGCCGCCCTGATCCACGTCACCACCACGGAGAACTGGCTGCGCGCCCACCTGCGGACCGGCTCCGGCGAGGACCGCTGACCCCGGCCGGGCGCCGGGCGCGCGGAACGCCGGTGGGGGGGGGGGGGGGGGGGGGGGGGCGCCCCCCCCCCCCCCCCCGCGGGGGGGGGGGGGGGGGGCCGGGGGGGGGGGGGGGTGGGTGGAAGAATTAGTAGTGAAGGATTTATTATT
>NZ_JBEXNT010000119.1:12966-30060 GCF_040611255.1 Kitasatospora sp. NPDC002965
GGCCGGCCGCCTCCGCGGGCGGCCCGGGCGGCCGCCCCCCCCCCCCCGCACCCCCCCCGGCGGCGGGGGTCAGGGGTTGCGGACCCAGAACTCGATGGAGAGCGGCGGGACGGTCAGGGTGAGCGTGGGGCCGGTCAGGGTGCTCAGCACCTGGTTGTGGGTGGTCGGGCCGTAGCGGTGGCCCTGGAAGGAGGCGGCGGTCTGGGTGTCCACGGTGTAGGTGAACGGCTTGCTGGAGGACCGGTTGGTGATGACGAAGATCTGCTTGCCCTCGGGGGTCTTCCAGGCCATGATCCGGTGGTCCTTGTAGGGGCTGCCGTCGGTGTGGACGGGCTCCTCCACGTGGTGGCGCACGGAGTTCCAGGGCATGTAGCGGACGAAGCCGGAGACGGCGTTCCAGTTCTCCGGGTTGAAGTCCCAGTGGCCGGGCTTGATGTTCGGGTAGCGGCTGAAGTTCGTGTCGTGCTGGGGCCGCCAGAAGCCGAGCGAGTAGCCCTTGGACTCGGAGTTGGTGGTGGGCTTGAGGGCGTGCAGCCAGAACCAGGTGGGCGCGTTCTGGAAGGTCATCCAGTTCATGATCGACTGGGCGGTGTTGATCGTCCGGTTGAACGAGCTCGTGGGGTGGAGGTACTCGAACTCGTTGTTGAACACGGGCCGGCCGAGCGCACCCGAGGTGAAGTCGTCGGTGATCTGCTCGTCGGCGTAGGTGCCGACCCGGTGGAAGGTCCACGCGTCGACGTACCGCAGCGCCTGCGCGTCCGAGATGACCGCACGGCCCCGGTCGCCCTTCCAGCCGCCGCGGCTGTCGGCCTGGATCATCACGTTCGGGTACTTGGCCCGGATCTTCGGGGCGACCGCCTTGAAGGCCGCGAGGTACTCGGCCGGCTCGTAGAAGCAGGAGGAGTAGAAGGCGGGCGAGTCGGGCTCGTTCTGCAGGCCCCACATGCTGATCGGGACGCCGCGGTCGGCGAGGTAGTCGAGGTCGGCGACCATCGCGTCGCCCAGCGCGTCGAGGTCCGCCGGGGCGAAGGAGGCGAGCCCGTAGGCGGTCTTCCCGTCGGCGCTCTTGCCGACCAGGTTGTTGTTGGTCTTCCAGGCGGGGGCCGGGGACCAGTACTCGGCGGCGACACCCTCGATCCTGGCCTCGCGGATCATCTCGGCGAGCAGCTTGGTCTGGTCCTGGTAGCGGTCGACGAGCCGCTTGCCGTCGGCGGTCACCCCCCGGTGGTAGAGGCCGAGCGCCAGGCGGCAGTAACGGAAGCCCCGGTCCGAGCGGATCTTCAGCATCTGCTGGTAGAAGCGGGTGCGCTCGGCGGGCGTCAGGTCGTACGGGACGCCGCTGACCAGGTCGGGCATGCCCTGGTTCCCGGAGTTGATCGAGTCGGACTGGATCTCGAAGCCCAGGCCCAGGATGGTCTGGCGGGCGCCGTTGTCGAACCGGATCGTGTAGCTGCCCGAGTCGAGGCCCGCAGCCCGGGCGGCCGAGAAATTGAGCAGCGGTCCGGCCGCCGCGGCGGCGCCGCCGATGGCGACGCCGCGCAACAGGGTTCTGCGGCTGACGCCGTGCTGGTCGCTGGGGGACATGGTGGTTCTCCCTGGGGTGGGTGGAGAGTCCGGCGATCCGAACCGCCGGGCGGGACTCGTCGGTGTGGGGGCGCCCGGGTGGGTGGCGCGCGACCGGGGTGGTCACGCTCGGGCTCGACACCCGGGTCGACGCGGGTCGGGGACAGCGCCGACGGTCCGGGGGCAGAGGGCGGCCGGCACCTCCGCGAACGACGGCCCGACCTTTCGGTCGGGCTGTCGCCGGAGTCAAGGTATGCGATATACGACTTGATTCGCTAGCCGTGTTGCCGATTTGTTTCCGCGCCCGCAGCGACCGGCACCGGAGCCGCCCGGGGCCGGCGCGGCGCCCCGCCACGCCGGCCCCGGGGAACGCGCCCAACGACGGCTTCCGGCCCAGCTCTTGACAGGTGGTCGGTCGGCGAGTTTCCTTTGGCGCATCCTGTTGGATTTCGTTGAATCGTGAGGGGTGGCGACGACGCCCTCGGCATCCGATCCGGCCGCCGAGCCTCCCCTCTCCCGCCCCCAGGGGCGGGGCACCGACTCCTTCCGACCGACTCCCGCACGGGCCGCACTCCTCGTCGGCGCCGCCGTCGTCCGGCAGCGCCGCAGCGGCAATCGCAACCGTCGGCCCGCCCGCCCTCCGCAGACCTTCCCCACCCGCAAGGTCGCAGAGCTCCCGCCGGTCACCACGGCACCCACCCCGGCCCGTCCACCCAGGGCCGTCGCCGTCGCCTGCGGGAACCCGAGAAAGGGACCCCCGTGAACCGCACCACCGGACGCGACCTCATGGTCGCCGCCACCCTGCTGGCCCTGACCGCCGGCCTCGGCGCGACCGCCACCGGCCCGGCCGCGGCCGCGCCGCCGAGCAGCTGGACCTCCGTCCAGCCCGGCGCCGCACCGACCGGCTGCGGCGGCGTGCGGGCCACCGTGGCACTCGACGCCGCCGGGACGCCGACCCTGGGCGCCAGCTGGGACTGCAAGCAGGTCCTCGCCCCCGCACCGATCGGACTGGTGACCGGCACCGCCGACCTCAGCACCGGCCTCGACTTCGTCAGCCGCTCCGACAGGACCGTCGACGAGACCTACCGGGCCACCGTCGGGAACTCCCGCTCCCGGTCCCGCACCGCGACCGAGACCCGCCTGGTCTTCGCCAAGGGCTCCGAGCGGATCACCGTGCACGTCCGGACCTCGCCGGACGGCGTCGCACTGCGCTACGAACTCCCCACCGGGGCCACCGTGCTGCGCGAGGCGACGTCCTTCGAGCTCCCGCTCGACGCGCAGCTCAGCCGGTCGCCGTTCGGATCGGCCCACGAGGCCCTGTACAGCACCTCGGCGGTGTCGGCCGCGGTCACCGGCGAGTACGGAATGGACCTGTTCGGCCAACTGGCCAACGGCGCCCGGGTGCTGCTCTCGGAGTCCGGGGTCGACGGCGGCTACTCCGGCGGGCGCTTCACCCACACCCAGGGCGGCGGCCGTTTCACGGTGAAGCTCGCGGACTCCCAGGTGGTGCGGACCGCCGCGTTCACCACGCCGTGGCGGGTCGCCACGATGGGCAGCACCGCGACGGTCGTCGAGTCGACGCTGGAGGACGACGTCGCGCCGGCGTCCAGGGTGGCCGACACCTCCTGGATCAAGCCGGGCATCGCCGCCTGGCCCTGGTTCGACGGCACCAAGGCCACCCAGCGGGACCTCGGCAGGCTCAAGGGCTGGGCCGACTACGCCTCCTCGCAGGGCTGGCCCTACCTGCTGGTGGACGACGGCTGGAAGGGCGTCGCCTGGATGCCCGACCTGGTCGCCCACGCGCAGGCCCGCGGCGTGAAGATCATGCTCTGGTACCACTGGCAGGACCTCGACACCGCCGCGAAGCGCGACGTCGAGTTCACCAAGCTCAACCAGTGGGGCGTCGTCGGGGTCAAGATGGACTTCATGGGCTCCGAGACCCGCGCGCGTCACCAGTGGTACGACGAGGCGCTGGCGGACGCCGCGGCCCACAGGCTGATGGTCGACCTGCACGGCTCCCGGCTCCCCGTCGGCATCCAGCGCACCTGGCCGCACGTGCTGACCATGGAGGCCGTACGCGGCGAGGAGTACAGCACCGGCCGCACCGTCGGCCACGTGACGGCCGTCCCCTTCACCCGGGGAGCGCTCGGCTCCGTGGACTACTCGCCGATGAGCTTCCAGCGCTCCAACCCGAACAGCGACGGCGCCGAACTCGCCCTCGGCGTGCTCTACGAGAGCGGACTGATGCTGCCCGGCGGCAAGGTCTCCGACTACCGGGCCCGGCCCGAGGCCCAGCGCTGGATGCGGCAGCTCCCCACCGTGTGGGACGAGACCCGGTTCGTCCAGGGCGACCCGGTCGGCGGCGCGGTCGTCGCCCGCCGCAACGGCGACCGCTGGTTCGTCGGCGCCGTCACCGGCGGCGGCGCCGGGGACATCGCATACCCGACCGCCTTCCTCGGCAGCGGCAGCTGGCACGCCGAGATCACCACCGACGGCGCCGACGGCCTCGTCCGGACCAGCCGGGTGATCCGGGCCGGAGACACGCTGACGGTCCCCGCCGTCGCACACGGGGGCCATGCCGTCAGGCTCACCCGCGCCGCCGTGCCGCCCACCGGGAACCGCACCGTCACGGTGGCCGACGGCGGCGGCGACGCACTCGCCGTCGAGGGGTCCGCCACCGGCTGCGACGTGCCGGTCGTCCGGTCCGCCGGCGACGGCAGCGCCGGCCGGCGCTTCGAGCTGAGGCCGCTGGGCGACGGCTACGTCCGCATCGTCAACCAGGGCAGCGGCGAGGACGTGGTCGTGCTCGGCGCCTCCCGGAACGCCGGCGGGAAGATCGTCCAGTGCGCGTACGCGCCCGGGGAGAAGACCAACGACGAGTGGCTGGTGGAGGACGCCGGCGACGGCAGGGTCCGCATCGCCAACCGCTACAGCGGCCTCTACCTGACCGCGGCCGCGGCCCGGGCCGGGCAGTTCGAGCAGCGGCCGTTCGACGGCACCGGTCGGCAGCTCTTCACGGTGGGCTGACCTCCGCCCCCGGGGCGGCCCCTCCGACGGGGGCCCGCCCCGGGCACGCCCGCAGCCGGCCGACCGACCCGGGGTGGCCCTGCGCCCTCCGGTGCCGCGCCGCCCGGCGGCGCCCCGGGCAACGGCGCTAGTTTGGAATCGGCGCGGCCCCGAACCGGGCCGAACCGGGAACGGCGCAGGAGGGAACCCAGCGGATGACGACGCAGACCGGCGCGGCAGGCGACGCGTCCCGGAGGAAGGCACCCCCCTTCGTCGGACGGGAGCGCGAGCTGGGGGCCCTGCTGGGCGCCGCACGCTCGCGACCGTCGGTGGTCCTGGTCGAGGGCGAGGCCGGCATCGGGAAGTCGCGGCTGGTCGCCGAGGCCGTCGACGAACTGCGCGGCGAGGGCGTGCGCGTGGTGACCGGCAGCTGCCACCCGCTGCGCGAGCCGCTGGCCTTCGGTCCGGTGGTGGAGGCGCTGCGCCGGTCCGGTCCCTGGATGCCGGGGGCGGGCCGGCTGGACGCCCCCGCCGGGGTGCTCGCGGTGCTGCTGCCCGAACTCGCCGACCGGCTGCCGCCCGCCCAACCGTGGCCGTCCGGACAGAGCGCCCCGCGCGACCTGGTGGCCCGGGGGGTGCGGGTCGTACTGGCCGCGATCGCCCCGGTGGTGCTGGTGGTCGAGGACGTGCACTGGGCCGACGAGGCCACCCGGGAACTGCTCCTGCTGCTGGGCCGGGACCTGCCCGCCGACACCGCACTCGTGCTCACCTACCGGGCCAGGGACGTCCCCGGACGCGGTCCGGTGCTCGGTGCGGCGTTCCGGCGCCCGCCGGGCACCGGGGGCGCCGAGCTCGCCCTCCCCCGCCTGTCCCCGGACGACCTGCGGGCGATGGCACGTTCCGTCCTGGCCGAGGCGGCCACCCCCGGGCTCCTCCACACCCTGGTGGAGCGCAGCGAGGGTCTGCCGCTGGTCATCGAGGAGGACCTCATCACCCTCGGCGCGCGGCTCGGGGACGGCGCGCTCGGGGTGCCCCGCAGCCTGCGCGAGGTGTTCGCGGAACGCATCGACCGGCTTTCGCCGGAGGCCGTGGCGCTGGTGAACGTCTCCGCCGTGCTCGCCGTCCCGGCCGGCGAGCAGCTGCTGGCGGACTGCGCCGGGCTGCCGCCGGGGGCCGCCGGCGAGGCGCTGCTCGCGGCGCTGGCGGCCTCGGTGCTGCGCGAGTACGGCCCGGACAGCTACGGCTTCGCCCACGTGCTCGGCCGGCAGGCCCAGTACGACAACCTCCCCGGCCCGGTGCGGCACCAGCTCCACCGGCGGGTCCTGGACGTCCTGGAGGCGCTGCCTGAGCCGCCGCTGGTCCAGATCGCCCATCACGCCCGCGCCCTCGGGGACACCGCGGTCTGGCTGGACCGCGCGATGGCGGCGGCGGACCAGGCCGTGGCGCTCGGCGACCAGGGAACCGCGGCGGCCCTGCTGCACCAGGTGCTGGACGAGCCCCGGCTGCCGTCCGCCCTGCACGCCCGCGCCGCGCTCGCCCTGGCCCGGACCGCCTGGGACACCGTCGAGTACACCCGGACGATCGCCACGCTGCGCCGGATCGTGGCCGGTCCGGGCCTCCCGGTGGCGGCCCGTGGCGAGATCCGGCTCGACCTCGGACTGATGCTGCTCAACCAGGCGGCGGACCCCTCGGGCGAGGCGGAGATCGAGCGGGCCGTCGAGGAGCTGGAGGGGCGCCGGCCGGAGCAGGCCGCGCGCGCCATGTCGCTGCTCGCCATGTGGGAGACCAGCCGGTTCTCCGCCGCCGAGCAGCGGGCCTGGCTGGACCGCGCCGTCGCCACCATCGCGGACAGTCCCGACCGGGCCGTCCACGCCTCGGTGGCCGCGAACCGGGTCACCGTCCTGGCCGCGCAGGGCCGCCCCGAGGCGGCCGGGCTGCTGGCCGCGCTGCCCCGGACCGACGACGACCCGGAGGTGGTCCGGCACACCGCGCGGGCCCTGGTCAACGCCGCCGAGGTCGGGATCTGCCTCGGTCAGGACGCCCGCGCCGCGGACTGCACCGAGGAGGCGCTCGCGCTCTCCCGCCACCACCACGCGCACGCGCTGATCGTGCACTGCCGCTCCTACCGGCTGCTGCTGTCCTGGCTGGCCGGCGAGTGGGCGCACTGGGACGAGCGGTACGCGGCCTTCCTCGCGGAGTACGTCGACGAGCCGCTCGCGGTCGACGACCTGCTCGCCACCGTGGAGGGCGTCCTGGCCGCGGCCCGTGGGCGGGTCTCGCGGGCGGTCGAGCGCTTCGACCGCGTGCTGACCCGGGACGGTGCGCGGATGAACGTCAACGCGCTCGGCGCCGCGGCCGGCCTGGCCCGGATCCAGCTGGCCCGGGGGGACGCGGACGCGGCCTGGAGCACGGTGGGCGCCTACCTGCCGCTGCTGCCGCGCAAGGAGGAGTGGGTCTACGCGCTGGGCCTGGTGCCGGTGGCCGTGGAGACCGCCCTGCAGCGGGGCGACGACCGCACGGCCGCGGCGCTCGTCGAGGACCACGGGGCGGGCGTCGAGGGCCTGGACGCCCCCGGGGCGGTCGCCGAGCAGTACCTGTGCCGCGGCCTGCTCGCCGCCCGCGAGGATCGGACGCAGGCCGCGCAGCACTTCGACCGGGCCCGGCTGCAGTGGTCCGGCATCGGACGGCCGTACCACGCGGCGCTGGCCGACGAGCAGGCCGCGCAGGCCCTGGCCGGCCTCCACCCCGCCGAGGCCGTGCAGCGGCTGACGCGGGCCGCGGGCGTCCACGACCGGCTCGGCGCGACCACCGACTCCGCCCGCTGCCGGCACCTGCTGCTCGCCCTGGGCCAGTCCCGCCCGCAGTCCCGGGGCAGGGCGGGCTACGGCGACGAGTTGTCCCCGCGCGAGCAGCAGGTCGCCCGGCTGCTCGGCGACGGCGCCACCAACAAGGACATCGCCGCCGCGCTCTTCCTGTCGCCCCGGACCGTGGAGCAGCACGTCGCCAAGGTGCTGCGCAAGCTCCGGACCACGCGCGAGGCGCTGCGCAACGGCCCGGCCTGACGGCCTGCGGCCCGGCCCGACGGCCCTTCCCGCCGCGGTGCGCCGAGCCGACCGGGTGCGGTGACGGGCCGGGCGCTGCCCGGCGCCGGCCCACATGCACGTACCGCCCCTGATTGATTACCTACCGATCGCGCGGATGAGCTGATCATGCCGGGCCGCCCTCTCCGGGGCGGTCGCGGCCGTCCCGGCCCGCGGCCGGGGGCCGGCGGAGGTCCGGTCTCGTCATGAGAACGAAACGGCAACAGCCACTGGCGCTCATTTCGTATATCGCATACGTTACGCGTCAGGTCGGTGATCCCGGCGGCGCTCCAACGCCGCACCACGCCGTACCGGACCCCCAGTCCCTGCCCCCGCACACACCGGGGCGGCCGCACCGAGCCGTAGCCCGCGCAGCACAAGGAGACCCACCCATGGCACCACTCCGCCGCAGACTCGCCGCCCTCTCCCTGGCGTCCGCGTTCGCCCTCGCCGCCTCGGCCTGCGCCTCCGGCGGCGGGTCGTCGGAGTCCGCCGGGCCCACCACCGTCACGTTCTGGTCGATGCCCTACTGGATCGGCCAGGACACCAAGGTCAAGGCCCTGGTGGACGAGTTCAACGCCTCCCAGGGCAAGGTGAAGGTCGAACTCACGCTCCTGGAGTGGAAGGACGGCCGGGACAAGATCAAGCAGGCCATCGCCGCCGGCAAGGGCCCCGACGTCTGGCTGATGAACAACGGCCTGGAGCTCGACTACCTCAAGGCCGGCGCCCTCGCCCCGCTCGACAAGCTCGGCTACACCGCCGCCGACACCGAGAAGTTCCTGCCGCTGGCCAAGGTCGACGAGTACGACGGCAAGATGCACGGCGTCCCGCTCTACTTCGACGTGGACGTCATGCTCTACCGCACCGACGTCCTCCAGCAGTACGGCATCGCCGCCCCGCCGAAGACCTGGGACGAGCTGAAGTCCACCGCGGCCACCATCACCAGCAAGTCCGCCGAGGCCGGGAAGAAGGTGGCCGGCTGGCAGTTCAAGGGCATGGACGACCACCTCAACGCCATCAACTCCACCTGGGAGAGCTTCCTCTGCCAGGCCGGGGGCACCCTCACCACCCCCGACTTCAAGGCCTCCACGCAGAACACCGAGGCCGGGCGCACCGCGATGGAGTACATGAAGTCCTTCTACACCGAGAAGATCTCCCCGGTCGGCACCAGCGCCCTCAACGGCTTCATCAGCGGCGACGTCGCGATGTTCCCGTTCTTCCAGTCGGTCATCGCCAACGTCCAGACCGGCGGCGCCAAGACCGAGGGCAAGTGGGCCGTCGCCCCGATGCCCACCGGCCCCAAGAGCGGCTGCTCCATGGTCGGCGGCCACAGCCTGGTCGCAGGCTCCGCGAGCAAGAACCTGCAGGGCGCCGGCACCTTCATGCGCTGGCTGGCCTCCCCCGAGCGCAGCGCCCAGTACATGGACTTCCACGCGATCTTCCCGTACGACCTCGGCAAGGTGGACCCGGCCGTGAAGGCCACCGTGGACGGCAAGGTCAAGGCCGACCCCAACTGGGCGCCCATCTTCGAGCAGCTCGCCCGCAACACCCCCGACCTGGTCCTCCAGGACCGGCACGCCTTCCAGGCCCGCTGGGACGCCCAGAAGGCCAACATCGTGGCCGGCGTCAACGGCCAGGCGTCCGTCGACAAGGCGCTGAAGACCGTCGACGACCTGGTCGGCCAGGCGCTCGGCAAGGAGTGACGGAAAGCCGATGACGACCATGACCGACCTCCCCGCGAAGCACCCTCCCGGCGGCACCGCCGCCGGGAGCGGCCCGGACCGCGCCGGGCAGACCTCGAAGTCCCGGCGGCGTTCGACCGGAGCCCTGGCCGGCTGGCTCTCGGTGGCTCCCGCGCTGCTGGTGATCCTGGGCTTCACGTTCTACCCGATGGTCCAGTCGATGCTCCTGAGCACCGACCACTGGAACCTGCTGGGCCCGCGCACCTTCGTCGGCGCGGAGAACTACCGGACCATCCTCGGCGCCGGCACCTTCCGCACCAGCATCGTCAACACGCTGGTGTTCACCGCGATCACCATCGTCGGCACCTACGTGCTGGCGCTGGCCACCGCGACGGCCGCCAACCGTGAACTCGCCTCCGCCCGCCTCGTCCGCACGGTGACCGTGCTGCCCGCCGTCATCCCGATGGTGGTCGCCGGCCTCGTCTGGAAGTGGCTGTACGAGCCCGACCACGGACTGATCAACACGCTGATCGGCCTGTTCGGCGTCGACGGCGCCCGCTGGCTCTTCGACAACGACCTCGCCCTGCCCGCTGTCGCCGTGGTGAGCATCTGGAAGGAGTTCGGCATCTACGCGCTGATCCTCCTCGGCGGACTCCAGCGCATCCCGGACGAGATCTACGAGGCCGCCACCATCGACCGCGCCGGCCCCTGGCGGCAGTTCCGCTCGATCACCCTGCCGATGCTCAAGCCGGCCACCGCCGCCGTCTTCCTCCTGCTCCTGTTCAACTCCTTCAAGGTGTTCGACCAGGTGTGGGTGATGACCGAAGGCGGTCCGGGAACCGCGACGCTGACCGTCGTCACGTTCATCTACACCCGCCTGCTGACCGACGTGGGCGTCGCCTCCGCCGCCTCGGTGGTCCTGTTCGTGATCCTCCTGACGATCACCCTCGTCCGGCTGAAGCTGACCTCCCGGGAGGAGTCGTGAGCAAGTCCCCGAAGCGTCTCGCCCCGACGCTGTGGCTGACCGTCGCCGGCGTCTTCGCCGGACTCCCGGTGCTCTGGATGCTGCTGACCTCCTTCCAGCCCCTGGAGGAACTGGTCGGCAACGGGCGGCACCTGATCCCCGGGAGCCTGACCCTGGGCGCCTACCGGGAGGTCCTCTCGGCCTTCCCATTCGGCCAGTGGTTCGTCAACTCCGTACTGGTGGCCGGCGCCGTCGTGGCCGGCAACCTGGTGTTCGACACCCTCGCCGCCTACGGCCTGGCCCGGATCCCCTTCCGCGGCCGGCAGGCCGTCCTCACCCTGATCCTCGCGACGCTGATGATCCCCACCCAGGTCATCCTCGTCCCGCTGTACCTGGTGATGCGCGACCTCGGCTGGATCGACACCTACTGGGCGCTGATCATCCCCTTCCTGGCCAGCCCCACCGGCATCTTCCTGCTGCGCCAGCACTTCGTGACGCTGCCCGTCCAGCTCGACGAGGCCGCCGCCATCGACGGCGCCGGCCGGCTGCGCACCCTGGTGAGCATCCTGCTCCCCAACTCCTGGGCGGCGCTGGGCACCGTCGCGGTGCTGAAGTTCATGTGGACCTGGGGCGAGTTCGCCTGGCCCTCGCTGGTCACCAACAACGAGATGCTGCGCACGCTGCCCGTCGGACTGGCCCAGTTCCAGAACCAGTTCGCCCCCCGCTGGGATCTCCTGATGGCCGGCTCCGTGCTGGCCGCGATCCCGGTGGTCCTCGCCTTCGTCCTCCTCCAGCGGACCTTCGTCCGCGGACTCACCGGTGGTGCGGTGAAGGAGTAGGACGAGAACCCCCCGGTTCCAGGTCGGGAGACCCGGGGAGAACCGCAGGCCCGGTCGTTGCCAGAGGGAGGCGACGACCGGGCCTGCGGCATGTCCGGAGCCGTTCCCGGGCCCGCCCGTTGTCCCGCCCGCAGGCCCGCCCGTGGGCCCGCCCGTTGTCCTGCCGTGGGCCCGCCGTGCCCCGGCAGACGGCGCCCGTCGTGCCCGGCCGTGGCGCGGCGGAGCAGCGGGGCCGGTCGCCGCCCGGGGCCCGGGGCCCGGGTACGGACGGTCCGCGGTTCGCGGTGCGGAACGGCCCCGGCGCACGGGTGCGGCGGGGCAGCGGTGCGGCCGGCCCGGCGGCGCGGAGCCCGGTGAGTGGTACGGCGCCCGGCCCGGCCGGGCAGCCCGGGGCTCCGGCGCCGGAACGGGGGTGCGGGGCACGGGCTCGGCCCTGCCCCGAAACGCCGAAGACCTGGGCCGCGGAACGGCTGACGGTGCCGTTCCGCGGCCCAGGGGTCACGGGGGGTGTGTCGGGCCGGGAGACGCGGCTCCAGGACACGGTCGGCTGCGGCGCCGACGGCGACGCAGGCCCTGACGGGGTGGAGCGACCCCGTGACGACGGGGCTCCCCGCCGCTGACGTCGGCCCGAGCGTCAGCGGTGGGGAGCCGGGGGGCGGTGGCGGACAGTGTCAGGGCAGAGCTGCCCGCCACCGCGTTCGGGGGCGGGGCCGGCCGGGGAGTCCGGCGGCCCGGCGTTCGGGGGGTGCGGTCCGGCCGGTCGTCAGAACCGGGCGATCACGTACCGGTCGACGGTGTCCTCGTCGAGCTCGAAGCCCAGGCCAGGCCCGGTCGGGACGACCAGCGCGCCGTCGGTGAACTTCGGCGGGTTGACCAGGATGTTCTCCCGGATCGGGTTGGGCAGCCGGTTGTACTCGTAGGTGCGCAGGTTCGGGGTGGCCGCGCAGAGCTGCAGGGCCGCGCAGAGGCTGACGCCGGAGCCGACCCCGTGCGGGGCGATGTCCACGTGGAACGCGGAGGCGAGCGCGGACAGCCGCATGGCCTCGGTGATGCCGCCGCAGCGGGCCACGTTCGGCATGAAGACGTCGATCGCGCGGTTCAGCAGCGAGTCCCGCAGGTCGAAGCGGGTGAAGTGGGTCTCGCCGTTGACGACCGTCAGGCCGGTCCGGCGGCGCAGCTCGGCGAGGTTGGCGAGGTCGTCCACCTGGAGCGGCTCCTCGTACCAGGAGATGCCGAGGTCGGCGAGGACGGCGCCGACCCGGGTGGCCTCGTCGAGGTCGTAGGCGCAGTTGACGTCGGTGAGGATCTCGATGTCGTCGCCGACGGCAGCGCGGACGGCGGAGAGGTGGGCGCGGTCGGTGCGCTCGCCGCGGCCGATCTTGACCTTGAGGGCCTTGAAGCCGTCGTCGACGAAGCCGAGGGCCTGCCGGGCGGAGTCCTCGGGGTCGGCGTGCAGGGCGACCGGGCTGGCGTAGCAGTCGACGGTCTCGCGGATGGGGCCGCCGAGGAGGCGGTGGACGGGGACGCCGGCGAGCTTGCCGCGGAGGTCCCACAGGGCGAGGTCGACGCCGGCCATCGCTTCGAGGTAGAAGCCGCGGTTGTGGCCGCCGGCGGCCTGGCCCTTGAACAGCCGCTCCCAGATCGCGCCGGTGGCCAGCGCGTCCTGGCCGATCAGCAGCGGCGCCAGGACGGTCGCGACGACGGTGGCGGTGACCTGCGGGCTGGGCAGGCCGTACGCCTCGCCGATGCCGACCGAGCCGTCCTCGGTGTGGACCTTGACGAGGGTCGCGTACTGGCCCCGGCGGGGCAGCACCAGGTGGCTGGAGGCCGGGTACCGCAGCCAGTCCGGCACGTCCTCGGGCGAGTCGTACAGGTCGTCGAAGCTGGCGGACAGGGCTATGGCCTCGACCTTGGTGATGCGCAGTGGCTGGGTACTCACGGGTTCTTCTCCTGGGTGCTGGGCCCTCCCCGCCGAGCGGGGAGGGTGGTGGAGCGGTTCAGCCGCCGGTTCTGATCTCGCCGCGGGCGGTCTCGCGGCCGCCGAGGACGGCGAGTGCGGTGACGGCGCAGCCGGCGATGACGTAGAGGACGACGGGGGTGACGGAGCCGCCGGCCGCGACGAGGGCGGTGGCGAAGGAGGCCGGGGTGGCGCCGGTGCCGGAGGACCCGAAGAAGAGCGGTCCGAAGACCAGCGCGGAGGCGAGTCCGTAGAGGCTGAAGTCGTACCACTCCATGACGGTGCCGACGGTGCCGGCCAGCATCGTGCGGCGGGTCGTGGTGACGCCGGAGGTGTCGTGCACGGGGGTGCCCTCGGTCGGTGCGGTGGTGCGGTGCCGGGCGGTGGTGCGCTCCGGCGGGGTGGTGGGGGGAGGCGTGGTCATCGGGGCTCCACTTGGGGGGAGAGGTGCCGCGGATGGCTCAAACGTATGCGATATACGAAAAAACTGCCAGGGGTGTCGCCGATTCGTTTCCCGGAGGGGCACCGGCCGCCCGCCCTCACCGGGGTCGCCCGCACCCCGCCCCGGCCCGCCCCGCCCGCCGGTCACGGCGGCAGGGGCCGGTAGGGCGCGGCCGGGGGTCCGGTGACCGCGGACGGCCGGGCCAGGACCGCTCCCGCGTAGGGGCCCGGGGCGGTGAGCCGGTGCAGCGCGGTGGTCACGTACATCCGCCCGCCGCCGAAGGCGATGCTGCTCACGTGCGCGGTGGGTACCGCGACGCTCTCCCGGAGCCCGCCCGCCGGGTCGTAGCAGTGCACCCGGCCGGCACCCCACAGGGCGACCCAGAGGTAGCCGCGGTCGTCCACCGCCATGCCGTCCGGCCGGCCCTCGTTCCTGCCGAGGTGCACGAGCGGCCGGGGCGCGCCCAGCCGTCCGGTGCCGGGATCGACCGGGTACGCCTCGATCACGCCCCGGGCGCTGTCGGCCAGGTAGAGCGTGCGGCCGGATCCGTCGAAGACCGGCCCGTTGGGGACGGTCAGACCGGTCAGCACGCGGTGCGCCGAGCCGTCCGGGTCGACCCGGTGGAGCGAGCCGGCGCCCTCGGTCGCCTCCGTGGCCATGCTGGTGGCCCAGAACCGGCCGGCCGGGTCGCACGCGGCGTCGTTCATCCGCATCGGCCGCGGCGCGTCCGCCTCCGGCCGCGCGATCCAGTGCGGCTCGCGGGCCGGGCGCAGCAGGGCGACGCCCGGTCCGGCGGCGGCGATCCACTCCCCCGGCCTCCCGGCCACCGGGGCGACCGCGCCGAGCGGCATCCCGAGGGCGGCCTCGCGCCGCACGTCGTCGCCGGGGCCGCCGGGGCCGCAGCTGTGCAGGGTGCCCCCGAGGAGGTCGACGAAGTACAGCCGGCCCTCGTGCCAGCGCGCCCCCTCGCCCAGCCGGTAGCGCTCGGCGGAACACGGCCGCCAGGCGTCGGCGGACATCCGCACCACCTCGTCTCCTCCGAAGGCCGTCATCGCAGGGCGGTGCCGGGCGCGGCGTCCAGCAGGGTCAGTTCGTCCCGGAAGGGCAGGCCCTCCCAGTCTCCCGCCGCGGCCACCGCGAACGCCCCGGTGGTCACCGCGCGGTCGAGCCGGCCGTCCACCGGCAGGCCGTCGAGCAGCCCCGAGAGGTAGCCGGCGACGAAGGCGTCCCCGGCCCCGACGGTGTCCCGGACGGGGACCCGGACGGCGGGCCTGGCGACGGACCCGTCCTCGGTGAAGACCTCGGCACCGGCGGCGCCGCGCTTGACCACCACCTCGCCGACCCCCTGGGCGAGGAGCGCCTCGACGCACTCGGCCTCGTGCTCCACACCGGGCGGCGCGACCAGGGCGAGCTCGTCGTCGGAGGCCACCAGGATGTCCAGCAGCGGGACCAGGGGCCGCAGCGCGGCGGCGGCCTCCTCCCTGGACCAGAGCTTGGCCCGGTAGTTGACATCCAGGCACACGGCACCCGACGCGGAGCGGGCGGCGGCCTCGACGGCGGCCCGGGGGCCGGGGCCGAGGGCCGCGGTGACGCCGGTGAGGTGGACGATCCGGGCCCCCTCGGCGAGGGCGGCGGTGACGTGGGCGGGGGTGAGCCGGGAGCCGGCCGAGCCGTCACGGTAGTAGGAGACCCGGGTCAGGTCGGCCGCCCGCGGCTCGAAGACCACCAGACCGGTCGGCGCGGTGGCGTCGACGGCGGCCTGCGAGACGTCCACGCCCTCGGCCCGCAGGGTGCGCAGCACCAGTCGGCCGAACTCGTCGTCGCCGTTGACCCCGACCCAGCGCGCCGTGTGGCCGAGCCGGGCCAGGCCGATGGAGACGTTGGCCTCGGCGCCGGCCACCGAGAGGTCGAGGGTCCCGCCGAGGTGCAGCGGACGGTCGGCGCGCAGGGCCGCCATGGCCTCGCCGAGCGTCAGGACGTCGGGCACGGGAACTCCTCGGCGAGTGTGCGGAAGGCGGCGATGCGGGCGGGGAGGCCGGCGACGTCACCGCCGGCGCGGGCGGCGGTGCCGACCAGCGGTCCCCCGACGCCGACGGCCACGGCGCCGGCGGCCAGGAAGCCCCGGGCGGCCTCGGCGTCCACCCCGCCGACGGGCACGAAGGGCACGTCGGGGAAGGGGTCGCGCAGGGCCCGCAGGTAGCCGGGGCCGCCGAGGCTGCCCGGGAAGAGCTTGATCGCGGTCGCGCCCTCGGTCCAGGCGAGGGCGACCTCGGTCGGGGTGACCGCGCCGGCCAGGACCGGCATGCCGAGGGACTGCGCCTCGCCGACGGCCTCGGTCAGTCCGGGGGTCACCGCGAAGGCGGCGCCGGCCCGGGCGGCGGCCCTGGCGTCGGCGGCGGTGAGCAGGGTGCCGGCGCCGAGCGCCGCGTACGGGCCGAGGACCGCGCGGGCGCGCTCCAGGACCGCGAGCGCGCCCGTGGTGGTCAGCGAGACCTCGACCAGGTCGACGCCGGCACGGAACAGCGCGAGGACCGCATCCAGGGCGGCGTCGGGGTCGTTGCCCCGGACGATGGCCAGGATCCTGCGGTCGCGCAGGGCGGAGAGAAGGTCGTCTGGTTGCACGGATGCCTCCGGAGCTCAGGTGAGGGTTTTAGGATATCGTATACTTTCCAGTCGGAGCCCCGTGCACCGCCCACAACTTCCGCCCCCGACGAAAGGCGCCCCTCGATGACCCGTACCGCCCTGATCACCGGCGCGGCCGGCGGCATCGGCCGCGCCGTCGCCGCCCGCCTGGTGGCCGACGGCCTGCGCGTGGCCGGCCTCGACCTCACCGATCCCCGGCTGCCCGGCGTCACGTTCCACCGGGCCGACGTCACCGATCCGGCGCAGGTCGCCGCCGCGGTCGGACGGGCCGTCGAGGAACTCGGCGGCCTCGACGTGCTGGTGACCTGCGCCGGCATCACCGAGGGCGGCCCCCTGCACCTGACCACCGACGAGGAGTGGCAGCGCGTCCTGTCGGCCAACCTCGGCTCGGTGTTCCTGTGCGTCCGCGAGGTGCTGCCCACGATGATGGCGGCCGGGTCCGGAGCCGTGGTCACCGTGGGATCGGTGCTGCACCGCACCGGCGCGCCCGGTCTGCCCGCGTACGCCGCCGCGAAGGGCGCGATCGCCGCGCTGACACGCCAACTCGCCGTGGACTACGGACGGTTCGGCATCAGCTTCGTCACCCTCGCGCCGGGCTGGGTGCGCACCCCGGCGACCGAGGCCCGCCTGGCGCCCGGCGAGGAGGACCTGGTGCGGCTGCGGGAGAGCAATCCGATGCGCACGCTGGTGGACGCCGGAGACATCGCCGAGGCGGTGGCCTTCGCCTCGTCCCCGGCCGCCGGGATGATCACCGGCTCCGAGCTGGTGCTGGACGCGGGCGCCTCGGTGGTCAGCCCGGCCAGCCTCCTGCGCGACTCCCACCGCGAGCGGATGGGACTGCCGCCGCTCGACACCCACTGACCGGGTGCGCCCGGGCCGACCAGAGCGGGAACCGCCGGTGCGGGAGAACCGCCCGCT